>NZ_JBNXVR010000019.1:0-113198 GCF_050565595.1 Leptolyngbya sp. AN02str
AGATGAGTGCTGCCATGGGGTTAACCCAGTAAGGTCACGGGCAGAACACCCGTTGATAGGCTGTAGATGGAAGTGTGGCAACACATGAAGTCGAGCAGTACTAACAGACCGAGGGCTTGACCTCACAGGTTCATGAGATGTGTTCAGTTTATCGGAAGATGACTTCATACTTGATTAATTTATGAGTTACTATGCAGCCTTCAGGGTTTCACCTTGTGTGTGAAGCTCTTACAAGTTTCCTGGTGTCTATGGCGATGTGGACCCACGCTCATCCATCCCGAACTGAGTGGTGAAACGCATCCGCGGCAACGATAGTTGGTGGGTAGCTGCCTGCAAAAATAGCTCGATGCCAGGGCTCTTTTCTAAACAAACAGAGGGAGAGAGGAATGACAGTTCATTGTCACTCTTCTCTCCCTCTCCCTTTGGGACTCGTATTTATTCTCCCTTTTGCTCATTTGCCACAAGTTTTGCGTGCTTGTTTGCTGAGCTGTACGTTTTGGTAGAGATAAAGAGACTAGATAGGCTTTTATCTTTATGCTTGACGAGAGGATTGTTAAAAAAACAATCGTGGTTTCGGTTGTAGCTAGGGATCGTTTTTAGACTGGAGTTAATGTGTTGGTGATTGGTTTAGGCTGAGGTTACTGAGCCGGAGCTCATGCATGAATAATGTTGCACTGTACGGTCAGGTCTTGGGTTTGAAAAGCCAACTTCATGAGTGTTGTTGTGCTTTGGAGCGATCGCACAGGGAATATTCAACAATCGCGCAGCTTTTGCAGGGGATTGTTGGCCATTCAACATTGGGGGTTGTGAGTGTATGGTTGCAAGAAAACGGCTCTTGGGTGCCTAGCTATGTTTCGCCAAGTGGTGAATTGATCTTTGGTTATCGCGATGTTGAGCTGTTGCAGGGTGATGCTTGGCGATCGCACATTTTGGAAGAAGACTGGCTGAGCGTGATAGAACCTGCGCTGGCAGCAGTTTTTGTCGACTTATTGTTGCAGCAACAAGTGACATATCGGTTTTTGCACCCAGATGGAAACGTACATTGGATGTTGGCGCAAATCGAGGCTAGGTGGGATGAGGCAAGCTATGGCTGGGCCGTTGACCTAACCAACATTGACATTAGTCAACTGATGCTTACCCAACAGGGTCTCACACAATCTGAACAACAATACCGCAGTTTGTTTGAGCAAAATCCCAATCCAATGTGGGTGGTAGAGCCCGTCGGTTTGACTATTTTGGCTGCGAATGAGGCCGTAACCCATCTATACGGGTATTCCCCTGAAGAAATGCAGGGTTTGAATTTGCTGAATTTGTCGCCGGTTGGGGAGCGCTCTCAGTTACTCGATTGGTTCCATCATGATTCTGAATTCGCCGAGCCGCCTGATCTGCCTGGTGTGAGTCGGGTTTGGTTGCATTGTGCTAGGGATGAGAATCAAATTTATGTGGATCTGGCAAAACGGGTGATTGTATGGAATGGAGAAACGGCTTGGCTTGTTCTGGCCACTAACGTAACCAAGCGGCAGCAAGCTGAGCAGGCTTTAGTTAGTCGGGAAGCCCAATTGCGAGCCTTAATTGATCATTTGCCCTTTGAAGTATGGGCAAAGGACTGCGAAAAACGAGTGACGCTGCAAAATACGGTTGAGCGGCAGCTTCGAGGGGACATGCTGGGTCAGCTTGAGGATTATGACGCGATTGTGCCAGCTTTGCGAGCGCAATGGGATGAACAAGATCGATGTGTGCTGAATGGAACTGCCATTCGAATAGAGGAGGTTCGGCAGGTTGAGGGTAGCTATCGCTGTTTTGACAAGATGATTGCGCCGATATGGGTGGGCAATCGGATTGAAGGTATGGTTGGCGTGAACATTGATATTACAGAGCGCAAACAGGCTGAGGCAGCGTTGCAGCAGAGCGAAGAGCGATTTCGTGAGATTGCCAATACGCTGCAACAACTGTTTTTTGTGTGTTCGGCCATTACGGGCGAGTATTACTACGTTAGTCCGGCGTATGAACGATTGTGGGGACGCTCCTGCCAGAGTTTGTATGATGACCCAACCTCATGGATGGAGCCCGTTCATCCCGATGATTTGGAACAGGTGATGCAACTGGTTCAGCAGCAAGCGGATAAGCAGGATAGCCATCTCGAATATCGCTTAGTAAGGCCGAATGGTTCGATTTGTTGGATTTCGGCGGATATTACTCCAATTCGCGATGAACATGGCCAGCTTCTGCGCTACGTGGGTATTGCTGAGGATATTACAATGCGGAAGATGGCCGAGGAGGCTCTGCAGCAGCTGAATGCTGAGCTGGAAGAGCGAGTGCGCGATCGCACTGAGGCTCTGCGCCAGAGTGAAGAACAGTTTCGCAATATTTTTGATGTGTCACCCGTTGGCATTGTGTTGGTTCATGTAGGCGATCGCCGAATTGAGCGCAGCAATGAGGCATTTTGCCATTTGTTGGGCTATGCAGAATTCAACGAGCAGCAGTTAGACGCCCTGATTTATCCGGCTGATGTCCCTAAACTGAACGAGATATTTACTCAGTTGCAGAATATTGGGACAACGCACGGCCAGCTTGAGCTTCGGGGCATTAGGCAAACGGGCGATCCCGTATGGATGACCCTGACGGCTACCCTATTAGATCGTGCTCAAGGCAGCAAGAACTACGCCATTGCCATGGTGGAGGATATTAGCAATCGCAAACAGGCAGAGTTGGTCTTGCGACAACAGGCGACTCGGGAACAGCTGCTTCGGGCGATCGCAGAGCGCATTCGACAATCCTTAGATTTGGACGCGATTGTAGAAGTGGCGGTAACGGAAGTTGGCCAAGCGTTAAATGCCGATCGCACACTCATTGTCCAGCTCTACCCAAATGGGGGTGGACGGGTGGTAAGAGAAGCGGCTCAGCCTAGCTATGAGGGAACTGAGGGTTTATATTTTGCGGACTTGGCGCTTTCAGAAGCGTGCTATACCTTTTATGCGCAAGGAAATGCGCGGCTTGTTGCCGATGCGCTGCAAGATCCGTGGGGGCAAGACTGGATTGAGCTGATGAGTGCGTTTCAAGTGCGCTCCAAGATCGTGGCTCCCATTGTGTGCCATACCAGTGATGATGCACGCTCTCTGTGGGGTTTGCTGATTGTGCATGCCTGTCGGGAGCAGCGGCAATGGCAAATGTCGGAGGTCAGTATTTTGCAGCAGATTGCTAGCCAACTGGCGATCGCCATTCAGCAGTCAGACTTATACCATCAGCTGCAAGCAGAGCTGGCTGAGCGCAACCGAATTGAGGCCCAACTACGAGCTTCGCTTCAAGAAAAAGAAGTTCTGCTGAAAGAGGTGCACCATCGTGTGAAAAACAACCTGCAAATGATTTCAAGCTTGCTCAGTTTGCAATCGCGCACGCTGCAATCTCCGGCTATGCTAGAACCGTTTGTAGAAAGTCAGCGACGTATTCAAGCGATCGCCCTCATCCACCAAAAGCTCTACAGCTCCGAAAACGTGGCAGACGTGAATATGGCTGACTATATTCACAACTTGGCAACCGATTTGTTTGGTGCATTCAAAGCAGCCCAAGTGCGTCTACAGCTTAGTATTGAGCCCGTCACTGTATCGATTGACGTGGCGATCGCGTGTGGCCTCATCATCAACGAACTGGTTTCCAATGCATTTAAACATGCATTTACCAACCAGCAAGCCGGAACGATTCAAATTCAGTTTCAAGCTCAAAATCTGCAGACACCCCTGTTTACCCTATCTATTCAAGACAATGGCATCGGCTTGAACACCGCGCTAGATCTCAGCCAAGTTCAGACCCTCGGCCTGCGCATTGTTCACGCAATGGTTCACAAACTGAGAGGAACATGGACCATTGATAATACCCAAGGTTGTTCGTTTACCATTGCCTTCTCAGGCTAACCGTCTCGGTTGGGCTGTGTTTTCGGTTTAGCATCCTGTTTCTACCACAACCAGCATCCGGGGTAATTCATGACGTCAACCAACATCCTGGTCGTCGAAGATGAGCTATTAATCGCCATGGATATTGCCGAGCGATTACAGAGTATGGGCTATAACGTGGCTGGGATTGCTGATTCGGCAGAGACTGCGTTGACCCTTGCAGCTCAAGCACGCCCCGATCTGGTGCTGATGGATATTCGCCTGCGAGATGATATGGATGGCATTGCCGCCGCCCAACTGCTGCGCGATCAATTTCGATTACCGGTCGTTTTTCTCACCTCTTATACCGATAAGTTAACGCTAGAGCGTGCAAAAACCGCTCAACCGTTTGGCTATATTACCAAGCCCATTCAAGACAAAGACTTAAGCACCACAATTGAAATTGCATTAGCTCGCTACCAGGTCGAACGGCAAACTCAGCAAACCCTAGAGCAACAAACCCAGCTGAATGAATTGAAATCTCGATTTATTGCCATTGTTTCTCACGAGTTTCGCAATCCGCTCAATAGCATTAAGTTTTCGGCAGAGTTGCTTAATCAACAGGGATCTGACCTCACGGAGGAACGTCGCGCGGCCTACTTTCAGCGAATTCGGTCTGCTGTGGAGCAAATGAACCAGTTGTTAGAGGAAGTATTGCTGCTGAGTGAGCATGAGATTGGGGCGGTAACGCTAAATTGTGTGCCCGTTGATGTGGTGTGGTTCTGCCGAGATTTGGTCGAAGAAATGCAGTTTCAAATTTCCCATCACATTTCCCTCACGTTTCTTCCTGCGGTGCCTGAGCCTCAAGCCATTTATTACCTGCTCGATACGCGGATGCTACGGCATATTTTGGTGAATTTATTGTCGAATGCGGTCAAGTATTCGCCCCATGGGGAATCGATTCAGTTTGAAGCTATCTGCGAGGCGGATCAGCTAACGTTTCGAATCATTGACCAGGGAATTGGGATTCCCGAAGAAGAACAGGAGCTGTTGTTTGAGCCGTTTTATCGAGCGAGTAATGTTGCTTTTATCGCTGGGACAGGATTGGGTTTGGTGATTGTCAAACAATGTGTGGAAGCATGCGGTGGAGAAATTTTGCTGGAGAGTTGTCTCAACCAAGGAACGACGGTGACAGTACGATTGCCGATTTCGCAGGAGGTGTTGGTGCCAGCTCAGCCGTTGGGGTCTTAATGCGGCCTCATGGATATAGACCTGGTGCATGAATCCTTGCGCGGCGGATCTGCAAAATGATTCATGTTGATAGGGGGTTGAATTTCTTTGGAACTTAACTCTAAATCGCAGAGTTGACCGTGCGCTCGTGGGATAGCGGGTTTAGCGCGATCGCCTAAAATCGAGAGAGTACGTGTGGCTTGCCCAGGTCGTTCATTCTCCGGTGTGGTTATGCCGTTGTTTATTATTCTTGCGCTGGCAATTGCTCTATTTGCGGTGCTATTTGCATTGCAAAATACGGCTCCAGTTACGATCGCATTTTTTGGGCTACAGTTTCGCGATCCGTTGGCCCTCATTTTGTTGATTACGCTGGTGCTGGGAGTGATTGTGGGATTGTTGTTGGCGGTGCCATCGGTCATTCGACGCAGCCTGATTATTGGTAGCCAAAAGCGCAAACTGCAAGAGCTGGAGTATGAACTTCACCAACGGGAGCAGGCGATCGCTACAGAGCGAGGCGTTGTGACCACAGTTCAGCAAAATTCTCAAGAGTTGCTGAGGGCGCTCACCATGACCGATGCCAGCACTGGTTTGTTGAAAGGGGAGGGAATGTTGCCTGCTGTGGGCTATTTGCTGGAGCGCAGAGCTGCAAATCCTGAGTTGGCCAGGGATGGGGCGGTATGTGTATATGTGTTGGAGGTTAGCCCTGCAGAGTCAATGCCACTGGATCAGGGGCTTCAGGTGCCGCTGTATCAGGCGATCGCCACTCGTCTCCAGCAAGATAGCGTACCCAGTAGCTGGCTATTTCATGATGGGGTGGGGCGCTTTGGCTGCGTGGTGGTTGGACTGACTGCGCGCGACGCATCGGACTTGGGAGAAACGCTGCGGGCGAGCTTTGCGAATACTCCACTAGAGCTAGAGGGGGGACTGGTGATGGCGGTAACGGTTGCCATTGGAGGGGCGATCGCTCCCTCTGCCAATTTTGACTGCTATACATTGCTACAGCAGGCAGAAGTTGCGCTCGACCAGGCCAAAAAGCGCGGCAGAAATCGATTCAAGCTGGTGGAAGCAACCGCTTAGATTTCTGAGTGAGCCACTAGGGTTGGCTAGATTTTGAAATATCAGGATCAAGGTCAGGATCGATGACGGCTTCGACTTCAACGGCGGGACTGGCACTGGCCCCAGAGTTGAGGTCAATGGATTCTTGAATGACTCGCATCGTTGGTGCGTCGGTGGGCGTCTCGCTGGGCTGCTCTTGGCCTTGGCTAGACGTTATCTGTTGAGATGCTTCTGCCAATTTTTCTTTACTCTGCTCAACGAGCTGCTGAGTTTTGTCGAAGATGCGATTCGCGATCGCCTGGGTACCTTGCAGCAGCCACGACATATCTTGCTTGGTGCGTTCCAAATCTGCCACCAGAAATGCCTGAGTTTGTTGGCGAATATTGCCAGAAAATAACCCCACATTTTCTACGGCAGATTGATGCACCATTAGCCGTCGGCTGCCCATGCTAACGATGGTTTGAGTGGGCAGTAGATAGGTGCCTTTAGCCAAGCCGCCCCAGTTGTCGTTAATGAATAAGTAGCCCACCACATCCCCCGTTTCTAGCTCCAGGCAAAAGTCTTGCACCTGCCCAATGCGATCGCCCCCCTCCGTCCATACTTCATGGCCCAGTACGGTTTCGGCTGTTTCGGGTTTATGCACCTCTACTCCATCTAGCACGCTCACCACAACCGCTTGCGCGCCAATGCTTTCAATTTGCGACCAGTTAAAGCTTTGCCGCTTCAACCCAAGCAGGCCCGATTCACACACCAAGCCCAAAATTTGGTGCTGCTTCACATCGACCCAAAAACCATCCACCTTGCCCAATTCTTCGGCGGTATTGCGGTTGAGCACGCGACGGCCTATGAGATCGCTCTGCCGAACAATCGAGGACTGGGGGGAATTAGGGGAATTGGTCATCGAAGCAACCTACCGTGGCGAACAGATTGAGAAATGTGGGAGAAAGCTTAAACAAGACTTACGCAGTTGACTGATGGTTGGAACGCTAAGCGTTCCAACCATCAGTCAACCCCCTGGTTTTTCGGATGACGTGCGTAAGTCCGATTAAATTTTAGAGCTGGCAAAGATGAATATTGTTAAGTTTTGAACAACGAAAATCTTTGTAGAAATGGCTCTAGCTGTATTGTGACGGGTCGTTCGTGGAATCGCAATGGCGATCGCAACGCTGGGTTCGTGCATTTGCTGGGCTGGAAGTGGGCACTCTGGAACTATTAACAGTCCTAAATGAATGACTACCTGACCTATGGCAGGAGTCAAGTGCCGAGTGTTTAAGGCTAGGTCGTATGTTGTCTGCCAACCGTTTCACCCCTGAACTTCCCCCTCCTGTGTGCCATCAGGCCAGCCGCGAGGTGCTGTATTTAGAGTCGACACTGGCGCAGCTTTCTCAGTACGAGTTTTCGGTGGATATGGCCTGTCTGGGCCGAGATGTCGCACAGCAGTTCGAAGCCCACCCGCATCTGCCAGGAGTGATTGTGCAGCAGCATGGCCAGTTTGTGGGTATGATTTCGCGGCAGCGACTGCTGGAATACCTGCTGCGGCCCCATGGAGTGGATCTTTTCTTATCGCAACCCTTGACGGTGTTGTATAGCTACGCCCGCACGACATCGCTCATCCTGCCGCAGCAAACGTCGATTGTATTGGCGGCTCAACAGGCCTTTCGGCGATCGCCCGAGCATCAGGCCGAGCCAATTGTGGTGCAGGTCGATGCGGATCATTTCCGCGTATTAGATGTGCATGAGCTACAAATTGCTTATTGGCAAATTCGCGGCATTGAAACCCAGGTGCGATACGAGCGAACCCAAGCCATGATGATTCAAAGTGAGAAGATGGCTGGATTGGGGCGCTTGGTGGATGGGGTCGCCCACGAAATTTTGGATCCGGTGGGATTTATTTGGGGAAACTTGGCCCATATCTCGACCTATACTGCGCAGGTGTTGGAGCTACTGGCGGCTTACGAGGCTCATGTGGTGCAGCCTCCGGCGGCGATCGCCCAACTTCAGCAAGAGATTGAGCTGGACTATGTGCGGCATGACCTGCCCCGAGCGATCGAGAGTGTGCGCGCTGGGGCTGATCGCCTTAAACGATTGGCCAGCAGCTTGCAAAACTTTTGCCACATTGACGATGTATATCCTAAGCCAGCCAATTTGCATGAATGCTTGGATAGTATTGTGCTGCTGCTGAAGGAACGCCTGACGGGGGAAATTGAGATTGTGCGGCACTATGGGCAGCTGCCGCCTGTGCAGTGCTACATTGGGCAGCTCAGTCAGGTGTTTATGAACATTTTGACAAATGCGATTGATGTATTGCTGAATCAAGCGGTGTACGAAAAGTGGACACGCGACTACCGCGATCGCGTTCAGGCTGATGGCATGGATGCGACGACCAACAAGCCGCAAATTACGATTACGACTCGGGTGCGATCGCTCACGTTGAATGCACCTCCGGTATCGCGTTGGGTGTCTATTTGTATTACCAATAATGGCCCTAGCCTATCCGAAGCCGAGCGGCAGCGGATTTTGGATTCCTTTACGGTGGAGCGTCGGGCCGAAAAGGAAACCAGCCTCGCAGTCAGCTACCAGATTATCACGGCAAAGCACGGGGGCAAATTCAACCTGCGATCGCCCGCCATCTTTATGCCCAGCGAAGAGAGCGTTGGCATGGGTACCGAATTCGAGATTTTGCTGCCTCTGCTTTAGGTTCCGTTGGTAAAGCGACGCGGAAACCAATTCAACAACTTCACACCGAATTTTTCTATCGGCTTGAATCGTTCACGATGGAATTCCCGTAAAAAAGCTCCCAGGAGTCTGACCTTGTTTCGACCCTGAGAGCTTTTTTGTATACTCCTCACACTTGAATACAAGAATAGCCACAACCCTTGGCAAGCTCGCGGCAATCAGTGACACTTCTATGGGTGGCATATTTCGGGAAATGCGGAGCAAGTCTCGGTTGCCACTGGATTGGTCCTCTTTTGCTGGCGCGAGTGTGAACAGCTATCAAGTCATTTACGAAGTGGTGCGGCAAATTCCTAGGGGCCAGGTCGCGACGTATGGCCAGGTGGCTGGATTAGCAGGCCTGTACGGCAAGGCGCGGCTGGTAGGCTATGCGCTGTATCGGGTGGTGGATGGGGATGATGTGCCGTGGCAGCGAGTGGTGAATGCCAAGGGCCAGGTATCGGAATCTCCGTTTCGCAATGGCAGTGATGATTTGCAGCGATCGCTCCTAGAAGCCGAAGGGGTTGTGTTCAGTGCAAATGGCACGATCGATCTCCGCCGCTATCGTTGGCAGCCTGATCCCACCCAGTTTTTGCCAGATATCCCTGTTGAAGGTTAGCTGGCTTCTTCTCAATGTTTTGAAGGTTTTTGAGATGCGCATGATACATCGGTTTCTAAACTTGAGGTGGCTGTTGAGCCTGCTGCTAGGAGCATGCTTGTGGGTGGCTGTGCTGCCTACCCCGGCCTATGCGGATGTTGCGACCTTGGAGGCTCCGGTTGCAGAAGCGGGGTATGAGTATCGCGCACTGCACAACCCCGACGGTATTGGTAAGTTTTACATGGGGCGCGAGATTGCTCAGGTGATGGGGCATCGCGGTGCGGCGTGGTTGGAGCGTCCTAGCCGCTTGCGAGAGGAGCAGCCAGATAAGTTGATTCAAGTGTTGCCGCTGCACCCCAATGATGTGGTGGCGGATATTGGTGCGGGAACGGGCTACATGACGTTTCGCCTGAGTGCGCGCGTGCCCCAGGGCAAGGTATACGCGGTGGATGTGCAGCGGGAAATGCTTGAGATGCTGTCGATGATTCAGCAACGGCTGCGGGTGGCAAATGTGGAGCCAGTTCTGGGCACGGAGACTGATCCTGGATTGAGCGATCGCACCATTGACCTCGCGTTGATGGTGGATGCCTATCACGAGTTTGAGTATCCCAAGGAGATGATGGAGCACTTAGTGGATGCGCTCAAACCGGGCGGCAAGGTCGCCCTGGTGGAATATCGCGGCGAGAATCCGCTGATCCTGATCAAGGGACTGCACAAAATGACGCAGCAGCAGGCGATTCGGGAGCTGGAAGCGGTGGGTTTGGTTTGGGATGAAACGCTGGATGTTTTGCCGCAACAACACATCATGTTGTTTCACAAGCCTGTCGTTTGAAATTCTGTCGCTTGAATCGAGGCGTGGCGATCGCCAATTAGAAGAGCAAATTCAGGAAGTACCATTGGTGTAAACGGCCTTCTAGAAAGGGGAACCATGGGCGCTTTGGGAGCCAATCTGGTTCGCTGAATAATTGATGATTATCACACCAGAGTTTTTTGTGATGACGGCTCAGGGACGGCACCGGGTTCGTCCGGCGAAGCCAATCACCATGCCAGCTCAGTAGATTATTAGGTGATGAGTTTGCGCGATTGCCAACTCATGTTAAACCTAACATTATCAAGGAGCTAGAAAAGAATACTAGGATCAGGACATGGAGATCGAGATTCTTTCGTCAGTAGAAGCGGTACGTCGTCGTCCTGTGCTATGGCTGGGTGACTTGAAGCGGGAGAATTTGTTTGAGGATTTAATTTTTGAAGCCCTTTGTCATGCACTTGATGAAGCGTTGGAGCATCGTTGCAGGCATATCCAGATTAGCATTGAACCCGCTGGAGAAGTGTTCCTTCAATACGATGCAGGAATTCCTTTAACCATTCACCCTAAAACAGGGAGACCTGCTGCTGATGTTTTCTTCACCGAGCTTTCAGCGTGTCACAATCTGAAAAAGCATATTGAAGTAGGCTCAAACTATTGCCAATATGGTTTAGCCGCTTTAAATGCAGTATGTTCTGAGTTTCGGGTAGATACGGTTTGTGATGGTCAGCACGGTAAGCAGGTATACATTCAAGGAAAGACAGCGCAGGACTTTATCATCTCTGCATCTAACGACAGAGATCAAACTCAGCTCCGCTTTATTTTTGACGAAGTGCTGCTTGGACATCATGAGATACAGCTCGCTCGTCTACTAGTTAAGGCTGAAAAGATCGAGCAGGATTTTGCAGTGAAGTTAGACATTGTTTATGGCTCAACTACGGTTTAACAAGTCCTCTGCACACTGACTGCTGAAGTTGCTCGGTTGATACAGACAGTATCTACGGCGGATGAGCGGTAGCGCTCTACCGCAATCCCAACGATGGAGACTACACCTGGGAGCAACGGCTTACGGCTGGCATCGTTTCACCGTTGGCATTTCCCGACATGGCTGTGGATGTTTCGCTATTTTTGGCTTAGAGATTCCTTTTAGGGTGGGCATTGCCCACCCTACGTTATGGTGCAGACTAATGGCTGTAGTCTTGCAAGGCTTTCACATCTAATGGTTGTGCTTGCAGGGAGCGGATAGCGGCAGCGGTGGCCTTGGCTCCGGCGATGGTGGTCACAACTGGGATCTTGTAGGCCAGGGCGGTGCGGCGAATAGCGCGATCGTCTTCCAACGCGGTTTCTCCCAAGGGGGTATTCACCACCAGTTGAATTTGCTGGTTCTTGATCGAGTCCATCACGTTGGGACGACCTTCGTGCACCTTCAGCACCAGCTCTACATCGACGCCGTTTTCTTTGAGAACTCGGCGCGTTCCCTCGGTGGCCACCACATGCAGCCCCAACGAAAGCAGATCTTGCACCACGGGAACGGCGGCTTGTTTATCGCGATCGTTCATCGACACAAACACGGTTCCTTTAAGGGGCAACTCTTGCGATGCTGCCAGTTCTGCTTTTGCAAAGGACTTTCCGAAGTCGGTATCGATGCCCATGACCTCACCGGTCGAGCGCATTTCGGGCCCGAGGATGATGTCGGTGCCGGGAAACTTGGAGAAGGGCAGCACGGCTTCCTTGACGGAAATGTGCTGAGGAATGACTTCTTCGGTGTAGTTGAGTTCAGGCAGGGTTTTGCCCGACATGACGCGGGAGGCAATTTTGGCCAATGGCTTGCCGATTGCCTTGGAGACAAACGGTACCGTACGCGAGGCGCGGGGGTTTGCTTCCAGGATATACACTTGGTCGCCCTGCTCGGTGCCCTGAATGGCGTACTGTACGTTCATGAGACCGATGACATTCAACGCTTTGGCCAGTTTGGTTGTCCAGGTGCGAATGGTTTCCAAGGTTTCGGGCGAGAGGGTGACCGTGGGAATGGAACAGGCCGAGTCGCCGGAGTGAATTCCGGCTTGCTCGATGTGCTCCATAATGCCGCCAATGACGACATTTCCGCTGGCATCGGCGATCGCATCCACATCCACCTCGATCGCATTTTCCAAATACTGATCCACTAGGATGGGGTGATCGGGCTCTACCTGCACGGCATAGGCCATGTAGCGCTCCAGGTCTTTGTCGGAGTAGACAATTTCCATGGCGCGGCCGCCCAGGACATAACTGGGACGCACCACGACGGGGTAGCCAATCTTTTTCGCTACATCGAGCGCTTCGGCGGTGCTGCGGGCAATGCCATTGGCGGGCTGACGGATATCCAGGTCGCGTAAGATCTTCTCAAACCGCTCGCGATCCTCCGCTGTGTCGATAGAGTCGGGTGAGGTGCCCCAGATTTTGGTTTCGGGCGAGTCGCAGATGGGCAGCGCCTTTTGCAGGGGGACTGCTAGTTTCAGCGGGGTTTGGCCGCCAAACTGAATGATGATGCCCACGGGAAATTCCGCCTCAATAATGTTGAGCACATCTTCTTTCGTCAAGGGTTCAAAGTAGAGGCGATCGCTCGTGTCGTAGTCGGTAGAGACGGTTTCTGGGTTGGAATTGACCATGATGGTTTCGTAGCCATCCTCACCCAGGGCAAACGAGGCGTGACAGCAGCAATAGTCAAACTCAATTCCCTGACCAATGCGGTTGGGGCCGCCACCCAAAATCATCACCTTGGGGCGGTCGGAGGCCAGAACTTCGGTTTCTGTGAGCGCCTCACCGGGGGACTGGGGCCGTGATCCCGGCTCTGTATTGCCCGCCAGTAAAATGATTTCCGACTCGTAGGCCGAGTAATAGTAAGGAGTCAGGGCCTCAAACTCGGCGGCGCACGTATCCACCGTTTTGTACACAGGCACTACATTAAGCGATTTGCGATAGGTGCGCACCTCGTCTTCGGTGGTTTTGGTGGCGTAGGCAATTTGGCGATCGCTAAATCCTTGCTGCTTCACGGCCAGCATTTGCTCGGCGCTTAGGCTGTTGAGTGGGGTGCGCTTGAGAAACTTTTCGGTTTCCAAAATGGCCTGCAGCTTATCGAGGAACCAGGGATCAATATTGGTAAGTTCGTAGATTTCTTCAACCGTCATGCCCATCAGCATGGCGTGACGCACGGTAAAGATGCGATCGGGATTTGGAGTGCGCAACCCTGAGCGAATTTGCTCCAGGCTGGGCAGCTTTTCGGAGCGATCGCAACCCCAGCCAAACCGCCCTGTTTCGAGCGATCGCAGCGCTTTCTGGAACGATTCCTGGAAAGTGCGGCCAATGGCCATGGCTTCGCCCACTGATTTCATTTGTGTGGTCAGGTAGGGTTTGGAGCCAGGGAATTTTTCAAACGCAAAGCGGGGAATCTTCGTCACCACATAATCAATCGTGGGTTCAAAGCTAGCGGGCGTTTTCTTCGTAATGTCGTTGGGGATCTCGTCCAGGCTGTAGCCCACGGCCAGTTTTGCCGCCATTTTGGCAATGGGGAATCCGGTTGCCTTGGAGGCCAGCGCCGAACTGCGAGAGACCCGTGGGTTCATCTCAATGACAATCAATTCCCCCGTCATGGGGTTCACCGCAAATTGGATATTGGAACCGCCAGTTTCAACCCCAATTTCACGAATGATCTTGATTGAGGCATCGCGTAGGCGTTGATATTCCTTGTCGGTCAAGGTTTGCGCCGGGGCCACAGTAATCGAGTCGCCCGTGTGAATGCCCATGGGGTCAAGGTTTTCGATGGAGCAGATGATGACCACGTTATCTGCCAGGTCGCGCATGACCTCCAGTTCGTACTCCTTCCACCCCAAAAGCGACTTCTCTACCAAAATTTGGGAAACGGGGCTGGCATCCAATCCAGACTGGGCGATTTCCTCGTATTCCTCCTGGTTGTAGGCGATGCCGCCGCCAGTACCCCCCATGGTGAAGGCTGGACGAATGATCAGCGGATAGGAGCCAATTTCCTGCGCGATCACCTTTGCTTCCTCCATGGTTTCGGCTAGCCCAGAGGGACAGACATCGACCCCAATTCGTTCCATCGCTTCTTTAAACAGTTTGCGATCTTCAGCCATTTCGATTGCGGGCAGCTTTGCGCCAATCAGCTCAACGCCATACTTCTCTAGCACGCCGTTTTTAGCCAGAGCCACGGCCAGGTTGAGTGCGGTTTGCCCACCCATGGTTGGCAACAGAGCATCGGGGCGCTCTTTTTCGATCACTTTTTCGACAATTTCGGGAGTTAGCGGCTCAATGTAGGTGCGATCCGCTGTTTCGGGATCGGTCATGATCGTGGCCGGGTTGGAATTGATGAGCACCACTTCGTAGCCCTCGTCGCGCAGGGCTTTGCACGCCTGTGTGCCGGAGTAGTCAAATTCGCAAGCTTGCCCAATTACGATCGGGCCAGAGCCAATCAACAGGATTTTGTGGAGGTCGTTACGGCGCGGCATAGCAGTTTGGATACGTGCAATTAAATCCAGACCATTTTAGAGTCAATTCTGCCAATCTTGTTGTGTCTTTATCATCAATGAACGAGTTTGCTGTAGGATGCTGAGAAATCGTTGCGATCGCCCTGACTGAAGCAACCGTTCAGTTGGTTTTAAGAACTTGGCCAAGTCTTGATCCCACATCAATGGGCACGATAAAGGGACACACAGAGACTTCGGTTCCAGCCAATTCTAGGAGTGCATGCGCCAAAAGTACCCATGAGAGTACCTGACAGAGTGCTCTCACTCCAGCACAATAATCACGGTGCCAGCCGCTGGTGCATCATGAGCGCTGAGAGCAACGTTTCGATGCTGGCACCTTTCTTAACCGATTGACGCAACGTTTGTGGGCAAGTCCCCAAACTCAGCATGACTCAGCATTGCCAAAGGCAGAAATCGCTTTGGCAATAAAGGATGAAGCTGAATAGCGGCTTATGGAACCGAAATCCGTAGCTGATTTTCAGTTTCGCCAACTTCGGTATTGGGGCGCAGAATCAACGTTTCGTAATTGATTGCCGCCGCTGCGGGACGCTCGTTCGCAGTGCGCGAATTAATGTTCTCCGAGACCTCGTTCAAATCAACGGTGTCGCCGCCGCCACCGCCCTCATCATCGGGTGGAAACAACCGCTGAAAGTCTTCGAACCCGCTGCGCTCTTCTGCGCCTTCTTGTAGCAGAGCGGCCGGGTCTTGCACTGGGTCTGCCTCTTGCGCATAGGTGGCGATCGCCCCCATGCTTGCCCCCATGACTACTAGCGAACCCGAAGCGATGATTACACGTGTTAGCTGAATCATAATTTTGCTCCTGCTATTTGCCTGAACACTCGTTTGCTAAAACTGTATGGATGAACTGGAGTGCACCACGATTCACGGGAGGCGTCACAAGCGACAAGACGATCGACAATTAGGGTTGGGACAATTAGGGTTAGGACTCTAGGACGAGATCGAGAAGCAAGGGCAAGCTGTAGGGCAACTTGTTTTATGGGCTAAACCTCAGGATCGATCCTTTCTCCTTTTTAAAGTAATGCGAGTTTTTGAGCTGTTGTGAAAAACACGGGAAAGGTTTTATGGGAAAAGTTTTCACAAGACGGTACACTCCTACCTAACTTCTCAGCTCTCATTAGTTCAACCGCAGTCCAACTGCATTGGGCCAACCTTGGATGACTCGGAGGGCGGCCGGCTCAGGCGGTGCTGCCTGTTGCTACCCGTAGCCTGCGTAAAATGAGTCCATCCGGCTGAAAGTTATTTAATCGTATTCATGAAGCATTGCCCCACAGCCTATGCGTGTTCTTTTTCTGCATAACAACTTTCCGGCCCAGTTTCGTGAACTGGCGCGTGCCCTAGCCCAAGATCCAAACAATGAGGTGGTATATGGGACAAAGCATACTGATCCGGTACAGTTGGCGGGAGTGCGCAAAGTTAACTACGCCCCAACTCGCGAGCCACATCCTGATGTGCATCATTATGTGCGCAGTTACGAGAGTGCGGTGCTGCATGGGCAAGCGGTTGTGAGAATGGCGCTTCAGCTGAAGCAGGCTGGATTTGAGCCGGACGTGGTATGCAGCCATTCTGGTTGGGGAAACGGCATGTTTATTAAAGATGTGTTTCCTAAAACCAAGCTGCTGTCTTACTTTGAGTGGTTTTGCAATGCCGAAGGGGCCGATGCTGATTTTGATCCGGCCTATCCGCTGAATATGGATGACTATTTGCGGATTCGGGCTAGCAATGCTCCGATGTTGGTGGATTTATATAGTAGCGATCGCGGTATTTCTCCCACATACTGGCAGCGATCGCAGTTCCCAACCGAATTTCACGACAAAATTACGGTGCTGCACGATGGGGTGGATACCAACTACTTTTATCCAGAACCAGGCGCCAAGCTGGTGCTGCCAGAGTACGGCTTGGACTTGTCTCACGTGGATGAACTGGTAACCTATGTGTCGCGAGGCATGGATGCTTATCGGGGATTTCCTCAATTTATGGAGGCGATCGCCCGTTTGACAGAACGCCGCCCCAACTGTCATGTGGTAATTGTAGCGGGCGATCGCGTCGCTTATGGTCCTGCCGCCCCCAAGGGCAACAGCTTCAAAGACATCATGCTCGAAAAGCTGCCCTCGCTGGATCTCAGCCGAGTTCACTTTGCTGGAACCATGCCCTACGGCCACTACAAACAAGTGCTGCGAGCCTCGAAGGTGCATGTTTACCTAACGCGACCCTTTGTGCTGTCGTGGTCGCTCATGGAGTCGCTTTCGTCGGGCTGTGTGGTGGTTGCTTCCGATACGGCTCCTGTTCGGGAAGTGATTCAAGATGGCGTGAATGGCTTTTTGGTTGACTTCTTCTCTCCAGACAAAATCGCTGATCGCATTGAAGACGCCCTGATTCACCAGACCGATCTCCAGCCAATGCGTGAAAAAGCACGGCAAACCGCGCTCGATCGCTATGCCCTGTCCACCCTGTTGCCGCAGCACATTCAACTTCTTGAGGAGTTAGCCGGGCCGATGAAGGACTCCCCTGCCAAAGTTACACAGCCGATTGCTAAATCAGCCAAACCAGCGAAACCAGCCAAATCCAAAAGTGCTCCCAGCAAGGGATTTGGTCGAGTTTAGCATCAAGCAAGCCGCCAAACTCTGGGCTTGCTAGAAGGGCCGGATTAGGCCCGCCATGACCAAAGATTTGCCCATGCACTGAACCCTGAACCCTACATAATTAGGAGCCTATGAGAGGGGCAGGATGTAACCTTCGTGCCTATCCCTTTTTGGGCATGGGCTTGACGAGATTGGGGCGCTTGGGAGGTGTTGTGCCTGGGAATAGGTTGGGGTCTAACACTGAGGTATGGGTTTGCGGAGGCGGATAGCTGGCATCGGGCGAGCTGCGCAATATGGATACGCTGGGGCTCGGCATTTTGGGCAGCAAATTCTCGGGGAGGATTGACTGCTGAGTGTGCAGTGCCTCATCAACCCGCAATGCCGATGGCATTAAAATGGTGGTGCCTTGCTGAGGAGTCATGGCCTGTAGGGTGTGATCTGGCAAGACGGATGTGCCTACTTGGGCAGACAAGGTTTCATTCACTGGAGTGGAACCACGAGGCGGCAGAGAATGGTCAGTATCCATAAGCAACAAACCTCCTGAGCGATCGCCCCTGGCAAGGGTTTGGCGAGAGGGCAGTAGAGCATTTGATCCCCAAATCCAGCGTCTCGATTGGCATGTTGAATGGATCAGCATGGGCGCGATTGGGGTGCGCGATCGTGAGCTGGGTGGAGATATAGCCCGAATGCCGCCGTGAAAATTCCTTACCGAACGGGATGTTTATTCACTATAGCTTTCAGGGTTCAAAAAGATTATTTCGTTTTCTAATGCAAATACTAAGACTGACGCAGCCTTAAGGCATGCCTGCCATAAGCTGACGCAGCTCGTCCTCGGTCATTGGCTCGTCAGTTTTAAGATAACGGGTGCCGCTCGGTGTAGAAACAACGCTCAGGTAATATTCCACCGCTTCATCTTTGGCCACAGCATAAACGCGCACACCAGTATCCAAGTTCAGCGCCAGGACTTCGGTGCTGTAGCCCTGAGCCGCTAAGGATTCCTCAAGTCCACGGGCTAGCGATCGCCACTGGGTATCGTCTGTTTGCCAGCAGTCTTCGCGGCTGGCGCATCCCTGAGTCGCTCCTTCCACATGGGGAAAAGAGATCTCATCTTCAGCTTTGGGAGACTCGGGCGTATTGGCCACAGTTTGAACCCGCTGATCCAGTTCTGTTTCCAGTGCTGTTGGAGTTTCGCTCGGTGCCGCTGGAGTTGCTTCTGGGGTGGGAACCACCGAAGCAGGCGACGCAGATGGGGTGGGAGTGGGGGTGGATGTCGCAACTGGGGACGGAGTGGGCGATGGCTGTATAACAGGCTGTTGTACATTGGGACGCTGCACAGTCGGTTGCGGCACCATAGGACGGGTTACAGGCATTTGCACGATAGGTTGCGAGGCGGGCCGGGGGGCTGTCACAGCAGATGGGGTGGGTTGTGGAGTCACCTGGGGCCGTGACCTGGGTGTACGTTGTGGGGTTGGGGCAATGGGGGTGAGCGAAACCCTTTCCTCGGGTGGGGGTAGGGGCTCTGGCTGGTTGGGCAGAATTGGCAACACCAAGACAACCCCATGCAGAATCAGCGAAACAAATAACCATGGCCGCAGCACAAACTGTACGGGTGCGGGCAAATTCTTCAAAAAGGTGGGCTGGAGCATGAGAGCGGGATCAGACAAAAACTGCGGATGCGGATGGGCGAACAATTAGGCGATGCTGAGCAACCTCAAGCCTTGGGCCATCGCCCCTAATCCAGGTTCTGGAATCCCTAGTGAGTGCATCTCAACACAGTTTGGGGATCAAGCTACCCAGTTGGGCTATGCATGGAGGGTTCGCTTGCGTTAGACCGTGGGCAACGCGGTCGGCTTATTCAGCTTATTGAAAATAATTTTAGCTGAGGTTAGGACATGCTGTGGTTCGCCTCAGGCGTTATCCTATTCTTTTTGATGGGCAAGGGATAGGTAAAAGGGCGGAAACGCTTTTATCACAAGATCTTGGGCGGTGGATGCTCCGATATCCTTGTCTTGTGATCGATTTCACAAAGTATAAGAAATGTCTATTAAAAGTTGAGAAATCTTGGCTAATTAAGAATTACTTTCAATAATGTACAATACTTCTGGCAACGGAACAGCTTCGCTGTTTTTCTGGGTAATGAAGCCTAGCCGATGCAATGGCCTGTGATAGAGCTGCGCTGTTGTGCGATCGCTCAGCAAGGCTTATCGGAATCATCATCTTTAGCGTGCTCTCTACGCTTCATGGAATCAGTGTTTAGGAGAAAAAACATGAGAAAAATGACTCGGCGCGTGTTTCTCGCATCGGGCGGGGCAATGGCTGCCGTGGCTGCTACCCAGCTGGGGCGATCGCAGCCCAGTCTGGCGCAAAATGCTCCGCGCTTTAATCGGCCTGGTCGTCCTTCCCGGAGCGGTGGCGTCGTCAACCTTTACTCGTCACGGCACTATGACACCGACGATGCGCTCTATCAGAGCTTTGCTGAGCAGACCGGGATTCGGGTGAACTTGGTTGAGGCTGAGGCCGATCAGCTGATTGAGCGGATCAAGAGCGAAGGTCAAAACAGTCCCGCCGATGTGTTGATTACGGTTGATGCTGGACGTTTGTGGCGCGCTGAGCAAGAAGATTTGTTTTTGCCTGTGTCGTCTGCAACGCTGGATTCTCGAATTCCTGCTAGCTTGCGGCATCCCGACGGGCTGTGGTTTGGCTTTACGCGTCGCGCCCGCGTGGTGATGTACCACAAAGATCGGGTGAACCCGGCTGAGCTGTCAACCTACGAAGACTTGGTTGATCCCAAATGGCGCGGCAGACTGCTGGTTCGCTCTTCGACCAATGTGTACAACCTGTCGTTGACGGGATCGATTCTAGAAGTGCATGGTGAGGCCGATACCGAAGAGTGGGCACGCGGTTTGGTGGCAAACTTTGCCCGTCCGCCCGAGGGTGGCGACACGCCCCAAATCTTGGCTGTCGCTTCTGGTGTGGGAGATATTGCAATTTCCAATACCTACTACCTGATTCGTCTGCTGAAGTCGGATAAGCCCGAAGAGCGCGAAGCGGCTGAAAAGATTGGTGTCTTTTTCCCCAACCAGCGCGATCGCGGTGCCCATGTGAACATTAGTGGGGGTGGCGTGCTGAAAACGGCACCCAACCAAGCAGCGGCCATTCAGTTTTTGGAATATCTTTCCAGCCCCGAAGCCCAGCAATACTTTGCCCAGGGCAATAACGAATATCCGGCTGTGGCAGGTGTGCCAGTCGATGAAACATTGGCCAGCTTTGGCACCGATGCAACCGGAGTGAAGTTCGATGACATGAATGCCAGCATTTACGGGCGCAACAATCCCGAAGCGCTGCGCATTATGGATCGCGCAGGTTGGAAGTAGAGACGTTCTGATCCAACGTCTCTACTCCGGTGTGGGGCGGGTGTTGCTAGCCTAAGGGATGCCCGCCTCAACCCCTTGAATTTATCTTAATTCCCTCCCGCGTTTTACTTGCCGCGTCGGCACTGCCAAGTTTGAAGTTGCCGACGCTGTTGAGTTGGCTCTTCGCAGGGCTAGGTTTCTGCCCATTTCCGCAGCAAGTTGGCATGGGTTTTGCTGAGCAAGTCAAATTCTGAGGTTTTACCGTGGGTTTCGAATAGGGTGTGGCGGACAGTGTCGAGGTCAAACAAGATTTCGCGATCGCCTGCATCTCTCACATAGCTTTGCACCCAGGTCACAGTCACGAGCCGCTCGCCAGTGGTGACGGGTTCTACGTGGTGCAAGGTGGTAGAGGGGTACACCACCATCGACCCGGCCTCTAGCTTAAAGGGATGACTGCCTAAGCTATCTTCAATGACCAGTTCTCCCCCTTCGTAGGTGTTGGGATCATTCAAGAAAAGAGTGAGCGATACATCGGTTCGCAAGTTGCCCATGAGGGCGTTGTCAACATGGGTGCCGTAGCTCATGCCGGGTGTATAGCGGCTAATCAGGGGCGATCGCACCAGTTTGGGGCGAACCGCCATTTGAAAAACTGAATTGTTCTGAATCGCATTCAAAATCATCTGTTTTAGCTCAGGGGCGATCGCTGCATCCTCTTTGAGCTGTGTATTGTGTTTCACTTGTCGAGCGTGCCAGCCAGCGGTTGTTTTGCCATCAACAAACGATGCAGCGGCCAGTGCATTGCACAGATAGCTAAGTTCTTCGGCGGTGAGAACGTTTCCGATGCAGAGAATCATGGGCCAAATACTTGAAACAATTGATGGGTCAGGTTTTGAGGAAATTCAAATCGAAATGGAACCGAGCTGAGACGGTTGGATGATGTGTCGTAGGCTGCCACACAACACATCATCTCAAGCTCGGATTGGGATTCTGCACGAGGTGTGTGAATCCTGTGGAATCTAAATTAGTCAAGCATGAGGAAGGAGCAAAATGAAGCGGAGCAGAAAAGTTTGGTTGGGAGTTGGCACTTATGTGGTGGCCAACATGGCTGGTGGGGCCGTGGCCCTTTCGACCGTGGAGGCTGCTGTTCCCGCCTACGCTGAAGAGGGCGTAGAGCTGCTGAGCCAGTCGAGTGTTCCAGACGGTGGCGAAGGCGGTGAAGGCGGTGAAGGCGGTGAAGGCGGTGAGGGCGGTGAAGGTGGTGAAGGCGGTGAGGGCGCTGGGCAGCCTACCTCTGTTGCCCCAATTTGCCGAGCGGTTGCTGTTGATGGCGGTGGTGAGGGGGGTGAAGGCGGGGCGGTGGCAACGCAGCCTGCGTCTACCATTCCTTCGATTAGAACTTATGTGTCGCAAGCTGACCAGGCAACTGCGGCGGCCGCCCAGTTTCGCGATCGCCAGATTCTCGTTGATTTTGTCGATCAGGTCATTGTTCCAACCTATCGATTATTGGGTCAAGAGGCAGAGAGCCTGTCGCAAGCTATTAATGCGCTGGCGGCCAATCCCACCGATGTAACGTTGCACAACGCCCAACAGGCTTGGCTGGATGCGCGATCGCCCTGGGAGCAAAGCGAAGCCTTTGCCTTTGGCCCTGCCGAATCGTTGGGTTACGATGCTGCCCTCGATGATTGGCCCGTAAATGAGGTCGATGTGCAAGCCGTTCTCAACAGCCAAGACACCCTGAATGCAGACTATTTGGGCAATCTGCAAACCACCCAAAAGGGATTTCACACGATTGAGCTTTTGCTGTTTGGCAACAACAACGATAGGGTACTGGCAGACTTTACCCCCCGTGACTTGACCTATTTGCAACTGCTGGGCTCGGCCTTTCAAGACACGGCCAATGCGCTACTCACCAGTTGGACTGAAGGCGTAGATGGGTATCCCCCGTTTCGTGATGAGTTTGTGAATGCGGGCAACGGCAGTACTACTTACCCAACCCAGCAAGCTGCCGCTGAGGAAATGGTGCAGGGAATTTTGGGAATTTTGGATGAGCTTGCCAATGCCAAAATTGGCGAACCGCTGGCTGCACAGAATCCCTTTTTGCTTGAGAGCCGATTTAGCAATAGCTCGCTGCGCGACTTTACCTATAACTTGGCGAGTGTGCGCAACACCTACTTGGGTCAAGTTGCCGATGCAGGAACTCAGGGCAAGGGGCTGAGTGCGTTTGTGGCAGCGGTGAATCCGGTGCTCGATGCTCAAATTCGTCAATACTTAACGGCAGCGAATTCCACGATCGCATCCATTCCAGGGCCAATTGAGCAGTCGTTGTGCGACAGCAGTGCCCGCGTTAAGATTACGGTCGCCCGTGATTCTGTGCTGACTCTGTTCACTCTATTTGAGCAGGAAGTTTTGCCCCTGGTGCAAGATTAGGGTCTGTTTTCAGGGTTGGATTTTTTGGGTGTGCAGCGCACGGAAAATCCAACCCTCGCTCCCACCGATTTGCTGTGCTATTGGGAAAAAGGTTGAGTATGAGTCTTATTCGGCGCAAACGCCATCAAGTTTGGGTGTTGGGAGCCATCGCCGCTTTGGCTGGTATTTGGCTCTCTCTGGGGTTACATACGCCGGTGCGATCGCAGACTGTACCGTTAGCTGGTGGCGATACAACCATTCGCAACCGTACCTCTACCGCCTATAGTCAGCCCGCACCCAACTTGGATGCCGATACCCTGGCGCTGCATTTAGAAGGCGATCGCGTGTTTGATTCGGTGTTTGTAACGCCGCCTGCGCCTGTAAATCCCGGCTTGGGGCCGTTATTTAACAATGCCTCTTGCACGGGATGCCATATCAAAGATGGGCGCGGGATGCCGACAAAAGGGCAACTGTTGGTGCGTGTGAGCCAGGCTCAGATGCCAGATTCTCCGCCTGCTGCCGAACCCCTGGTACTGCGCGAGCACTACCACCCAGAAGCAGCGGTGAGCTTGGGCGATGCAACCTCGGTTCCAGGAATTGGCACTCAAGTGCAAGAGCATGCGGTGTATGGCTTTGAGCCAGAGGCCCAGGTTCACATAAGCTGGCGGACTCACACGGGAATTTATGGAGACGGCACCTCATTTTCGTTGCGATCGCCCCAAATTGCGATTCGCCAGCGCAACGGCCAACCCCTTTCCAGCAGCGTCATGACCTCCCCTCGAATTCCTGCGCCTGTGTTTGGCCTGGGTTTACTAGAAGCGGTGCCAGAAGCCGATATTTTGCAACTGGCAGATCCCGACGATCGCGATGGGAACGGCATTTCTGGTAAGCCGAACTATGTGTGGGATGTGGAGAAACAGGCTGAGGTGCTGGGTCGCTTTGGCTGGAAGGCCAACAATCCTACGCTACTGCAGCAAAATGCCGCTGCCTATGTCAACGATATGGGGGTGACCAACCCTCTGTTTCCCGAACCGGATGGCAGTGTGGAAGTGAGCGATCGCGAACTCACAGCGGCAACTGTCTATGTGCAAACGTTGGGGGTTCCAGCCCGTACCCTGCTCGATAATTCGCAAGTGCAGCAGGGCGAACGACTGTTTGCCAATACCTGCGCGTCCTGCCACATTCCAACCTTGCAAACGGGAAACCATCCCATTGCGGCGCTGGCTCAACAAACCATTCATCCTTACACCGATCTGCTGTTGCACGATATGGGTACTGGCTTGGCCGATCAACGTCCCGACTTTCGTGCCACAGGTACCGAATGGCGCACTCCGCCCCTGTGGGGAATTGGCTTAACCCAAACGGTGCTACCCTATTCTGGCTTTTTGCACGATGGCCGCGCCCGCACGCTCGAAGAAGCTATTCTATGGCACGGGGGCGAAGCCGAAGCCGCCAAGGAACAGTTCCGCACGATGTCTCAAAGCGATCGCGCAGCCCTAATTCAATTTTTGCGATCGCTCTAACTATGGCTTTTTGTACTCAATAAACAAAACTGACGTTAAAAAAAAACAAAAAAAGAGCGTTCAGTGAACACTCTCAAGACTCATAAAACTACGCAAACACTACTGCATAGAACTAGTCAATGGAAACAGCTTTGACATCCACGGGCTGACTGTCTTCAACAGCGTCTACCGATTGTTCACCCGACTTTGTTCTTTGCTCACTTACGCGCTGAATTAACAATTGAGATAGCTCTGTGAACAGAAGCGTGATGACTAAAGCATCATCAAGCTGACCCACCACAGGGATAAAATCTGGCAGAAAATCGAACGGCATGAGGATGTATGCCAACGTTCCTGCAATAATCCACCAGCGATACTTTGGATTGCGAATTGTGTTGCGATACCAGCCGTACAGTCCTTCTAGCGCGTTTGTAGCCATCGGGTGTCCTCTCAATCAATATTCTTATTGTGGCAAACGCAATGGTTGGCGTAGAGGGAAGAAAACCGCCCGCCATTACCGCACAAACCCATCCTTAAAACTTCAGCAAAAGACACGTTCCTTTCACTCCCAGGTTTGTGAGGAGGTGAGGGTCATTTGAGGTCTTGAGACAGCTTTTGTACAGACAACATCGCTGATGTGGTTCAGCCTGCAACCTAAGTCTAGCCTTGGTTTGGTGATCAATGCTGGAAAAACATGAGTTTTGGATAAGCTGAAGTGCCCATTTTTGTGTGCGCGTCGCGCACACAAAACCGCGCAAACCTTAGAAAAGCCCTTAACCGAAACTGACGTTGGAAAAAAATCGAGTTGGTGCATCCAACTCGGCACCTGTGTCGTATCACTAATGACTTTATTCAAGCAGTCACGACCTTGTGCGATCGCCTCTGGTTGCGCAAGGTCATTTATTCCCGTGTCTATTGAGCCACATCACCCTATTCACATTTACCCATGAGTAAGCGACGCAATCTAATAAACGTTCTTGTTGGCTGTTTCACCTGCCTGCTGGTTGTCGTTTTTTCGGCTCCGGCGGTTCAGCCAACTTCTGCATTGACCACCGTAGAGCAATACGCCCAAGCCGACCTGAGGCAAGCCAAATCGGTACTGATGGCGCAGGGTGCCATAGAATCTGGCATGATGCGCTACATTGCCATCCTGAGCAAGGATAACGTTGTGCCGACGGAACCCTCGACCGATGCTTTTGGTACGGCTGGAGCCGTGTTGGCTGGCGATATGCTGGTTGTGCGTGGCGATTTTCGCAACCTGTCGAGCGCCCTGCGCGACTACACGGTAGATCCCGTCGATCCGCCAAATCCCAACATTACCTCTGGAGTCCACATTCACCGTGGCGAGCCTTCTGCCAATGGCCCCTTCCAGTATGCCCTGACCGTTAACCTCGATGACAGTGGCAACAAAGGCCGATTTTCTGGCGAATATCGTCTGACCGATGAGCAAGTGCAAGCCCTGAATAATGGCATGCTCTATCTCGATATTCACACCACGCGCAATCGCGCTGGGGAACTGCGCGGTGTGTTAGCCCCGTATTAATGCGCGATCGCTCGTGCGCATTGCAAGCATGAAGTTAAGGTTTAAGCGTTGTACTTCGTGGCCTTTTTTTGGCTGCTATGCCTGGAAGTACAGCGCAAACGACTCCTTCAACTTTTATAAGCTTTTCCAAGAACATGCTGTTGCAGAATTTTGTGGCTGCAATGCGCCCATTGCACAGGTTTTTGCAACGGTTTCATCAGATGAATTATAAGAACTCGAATCAAACGTTCGTTCTGAATGGGCCAATGCCTTCCTTTTTGCGGATGCACCGCATCCGCAAAAAGGAAGGCTTTACTGAAGGGTAAGCAGTGCAGCCCTCAGAAAAGCCCTTGCCGAACTGACATTAATCGAAGAGTAGTAAGATGAGGGACAGTGCAATCGTCTTTGCAAGTTCTCTGTCCCCTGTGGATGAATGCCAGTTTGTAAGCGATCGCCGATCGAAATCTTTTACCTTCTGCATCATGTCGATTGAGTCCCCGGGTAACATTCCAGCGCCCCTACCTGACCTAAGCGATGCAGACCTTTATTTTCGACTAAAAGCGAACCAGCCTGAAGCACTTGGAATTCTCTACGATCGTCATGCCAGCTTGGTGTATGGCCTTGCGCTGCGAGTATTGGGCACTCAACAAGAGGCTGAAGACTTAACCCAGGATATTTTTCTCAATTTGGTGCGTTCGTCGTTTGACCCAAAGCGGGGGTCGTTGCGAACTTACTTGGCAACGCTAACGCGATCTCGGGCAATCGATCGGGTGCGATCGCGCACAACCGCTACCAACGTGTTGAGGAAGTGGCAACCCGGCAGTGGGGCAACCGAAACCCCCAACTTGCCCTTTGATTTCATTGCTCAGCGCGAGCAAGCTCAGGAAGTTCAGGCTGCACTTGCCGAACTCTCGGATGAGCAACAAACGATTTTGAGGATGGCTTACTACGATGGATTAAGTCAGTCTCAAATTGCAGAGCGGCTCAACATTCCGCTAGGAACAGTCAAGGCCAGAGCCCGTCGGGGATTGCTCAAGCTGCGCCAAACCCTCACAGATTACATCGGTTAAAGGCACTATGGCTCCATCCATGCCATCAGAACAGATTCAAGAGTTGATCGCGGGCTATGTGCTGGGCGATCTAGAACCCGACGAGGCAAATGCATTTGAGCAGTTGTTGACGACTGATCCGGCGATCGCCCATGAGGTGGCCCAGGTTCAGCAGGCTCTAGAGCTAAGCTACAACCCCACACCTGTAGAACCGCCTGCGCACTTGCGCATGGCCATTGTGCAAGCGGCAACTCAGGACGTGTCCACAACTTCTGCTGCAACTCCTGCTGCAAACCCATCTGCAACGAACACCATGCCGTTGCGATCGCGCACCGTGCAGTGGAATCGTTGGCTAGGCGTAGCGGCGGCTGGGCTGATTGCGGTCTTGGGTGTGAACAATTTGCGCCTGTGGCAAACGGTAAAGGTTCTGGAAGAACGGCAGCAACAGTACGAAACGCTGACCTATTCGCTGCAAAGCTTGGTCAATGCCCAAAATGCGAGCGTAACCATTACGGTTGATCCCAATACACTGCAAGCCAGTTTGGCGGTGGCAAATTTGCCTCCACCACCACCGGGCAAGGTCTATGCCATTTGGACGCTGCCGCAGCAAGGCACGCCCTTTACGACAGATGACAAGGGGGCGATCCTAACCGGAACATTTGAGGTGGATGCCGAGGGCAATATTGACTATCGAATATTGGTGCCGCCGGTGTTTCGCACGGTCGATTTAGTCGATAAAGTCGCCATTTCGCTAGAAGATGCGGAAGCTCCTCAACAGCATCAGGGCACGCCAATTATGATCACCGATTTGTAAGCTGCGATCGCCATGCTGCCCAAACCCTCACGCCTCATACGCCTAACGCACCATTAGACCTCTTGCGTGAATCGTTGTGTGGCACTGCCGCACAACGATTCACCCCTTCAAAAGTGCATTGATGCAAGAAGTCCATTGTTTCGGTAGGTTTGAGTGAGATGTCTGAGAATCAAGAGTTTTACGACAATCTGGATGTCAGAGCAAACTATTTTGCCCATCGTAGGCGACCTGATAACCCAAACGATGCATTAGAACGTCCGCTGTTTTTGGAACTTGCGGGTCAGTTAGCGAATTTAGACATGATTGATTTAGGGTGTGGAGATGCTTCGTTTGGCCAAGAAGCCCTATTTCAAGGTGCCCGCTCATACCGAGGTCTCGAAGCTTCCCAGACCATGGTTGACATGGCCCGCCAAGTACTGGCAAACACACCTGGAGAAGTTGTTCACGAAAGGATAGAAGCATGGCAAGCCCAGAGTGAACAGGCTGATTTGGTATCTTCACGGCTTGCCCTAAATTAACGTCAGTTTCGGTTAAGAGCTTTTCTGAGGGTTGCGCGTCGCGCAACCCTCAGAAAAGCCTATTTTTGCGTGCGCATCGCGCACGCAAAAATAGGCACTTCAGCTTATCCAAAACTCAGGTTAAATTACATTGAAAACCTGACTCCTGTGGTTCAGGAAATGTATAAAGCGCTCCGTCCGGGTGGACGGGTAATTGTGTCAGTCGAGCATCCTGTCATTACATCGAACTTTGCAAGTCTGGCAGAAGGCCGGCGCACGGCCTGGCTAGTCGATGACTACTTTAAGCCAGGGGCAAGAGTGCACAGGTGGCTTGGTTGTGAAGTGACAAAATACCACCACACGCTAGAAGAATATTTTGACTTGTTCACGAATGCTGGATTTGCAATAGAGCGCATACGGGAATCGTGCCCGAATAAAGACAATTTTTTGAGTGAGGAGGAGTACGAACGGCGTTTACGCATTCCATTGTTTTTGTTTATCTCTGCAAGCAAACTGAAGGGATAGGTTTCGTGAACTCAGTTCGAACATTTAGCCCTAGCTCAGTAGGGACTCCACGAGACTGCGATGTGCTTTGGTGTTCCACCAATTCGATAGCTCAAAACACCAAAATGGAACTGTATCGTTTTGCATCGTCCGTTTTGGTGTGAAGGGTTGAGAGAGCTTGAAGTGGTGAATATGAGCGCTTAGAACTGGCTGACTTTGGCATAATCGCCTAGGGAATAGTACAGAGTTCTGAGGCTATCGACTGCCTGCTGTTCTAGCCGCTCGTCTTCCATGGTGCGGGCCACGCTAAGGCGGCGCTCACAGCATTCAATTGCTTTGGTGTAGTTGCCCAGCGCATCGTAAATGACGGCCATGCTTTCCAGGGCTTGTTCTTCGTTGCGGCGATCGCCCAGTTCGTGAGCAATATCGAGCCGCTGTTGGTGGTAGGCGATCGCCTGGTTTAAGTTGCCCAGGGTGTAGCAGGCACTGGCCAAATTTTTGAGGACCTGAGCTTGGGCGTGTTGGTCGCCGAGCTGCTGCATCGTGGCCAGGAGTTGCTCATAGCAGTCGATGGTTTTGATGTAGTTGGCCTGGGCGTGGTAGGCATTCCCCAAGTTGCGGAGCACCTGGCTCTGCACTTGCAGGTCTTCAATCTCGCGGGCCAGCTCAAGGCTTCTTTCGTAATAGGCGATCGCCTGCTCGTAAGAGGCCGTCGCTTTGTATACCATGCCCAAGTTGTTGAGGGCAGCAATTTCGCCCCGTCGGTCATGGATTTGCTCGGCAATGCGCAAACTTTCGATCTTGTACTCAATCGCCTTGTCATAATCGCGCATGTGGCGATAGGCGTTGCCCAGGTTGCCCAGCGCTTGTCGCTCTGTTTTGCGATCGCAAATTTGCCGCGCGATCGCCAGGGCTTGATACGAATAGGCAATCGACTTCTCGTATTGGGCCAACGCATAGTAAGTCAACCCAATGCCGCTGAGCGTCATGCCTTCGCCCTGCAAATCTTGCAGATGGCGATAGCGAATCAGCACTTTTTGAAACGTACTCAGCGCAGAGTTATATTCTCGAATTTGGTAATATTCGATCGCCTTTTCGAGCAATTCATCCAATACAACTTTGGCTGGATTGGGCGGAACATGGGCTTGCCCTGCCTGTTCCCAAACTCGCTCCGTAGGGGGCACAAATGTATCCCGATAGGAGTCGTGTGGTGCAACCATTGACTGACCTCGTTCCATTCTGTGGTTTGATTCCAGATCACAACAATCTAGATGGGAGCAATACACTCCGGAACAACCGTTAACCCTGGTTAGGGTGAGCGATGCAATAGCAATTCGTATGTGTGAAACCCTAAGTTTGTAGATATGGCATCGCTCAACAATCGTGTTCAACAGGTGCGCTCTTCAGCGGCGAATGTGTACCAAAAGAATTGAGAGGATATTGCTATGCAACCAATTTCAAAAGCGATAACCGAACCGAATCAAGCTAGCAACTGAAATGCGTTGCTACTACTGAATCAATCAACTAAACGTCAATAAACAACGATGTAGATGTATCTGTCTTATTTATTCTTTTTAAGGTTTACATAAAACTCTAATGAAGCCACAGGGTAGAAGCGCTGATCTTCCAAAGGCGTAATCCGTGAACGCCTTGAGAAAATATCCGCATATCTTCGGGCTTTTCTTCGAAACTTGTCAACAAAATAGACATAGAGCGGTCGCTATGCTTGTCCAAATTCCGAGTATTCCAGCACAATGTTCTGCCTTTGTGTAGACGTGTAAACTTGACAAAAGTGCAATCGCTCATAGGCTTGCGCCAAACCTATGCCCTAGGTAAGAAGACAGGCATCAATCGTTCGCCATTGGCAATTTGCATCCCCGACCGGCCAGATTACGGTACGGATGCTGCCAAAAGGCCAAAAACACCCATGCCCAAGTGCTAGGCTGAAGAAAATTGCCAGGATATGGATTATCTGTGAGTTCTGTTTTCGCTTCAGAGCGGTTACTGTTTACGCCTGCGGTACCAACCGCCGACGCCATTCCCACCATCTTTGCCTTTCCGAATGAATATAGTATTGGCATTACGAGCCTGGGTTACCAAATTGTTTGGGCAACGCTAGCGCTCAATCCTGCGATTCAGGTGAGTCGGCTGTTTACGAATCTGCAAGAGTCATTGCCAGCTTCGCCAGAGCTGGTGGGCTTTTCGCTGTCATGGGAGCTGGACTATGGCAATGTGCTGGCGCTGCTGGAGCAGTTAGAAATTCCGCTGCGGGCCGAGCAACGAAGCGATCGCCATCCGCTGGTCTTTGGTGGTGGTCCCGTGCTGACTGCCAATCCCGAACCCTTTGCCGATTTCTTTGATGTGGTGCTGCTAGGAGATGGCGAACATCTGCTGGATGCGTTTGTGCAGGCTTATCAAGCGGTGCGCGGAGCCAGCCGAGCCGAAATGCTGCGCCACCTGGCCCAGGTGCCAGGAGTGTATGTGCCCAGTTTGTACGCAGTAGAGTACATCACACCCGATGGGGCGATCGCCACGATTCGACCTCAGGATGCTGCGCTCCCAGCGGAGGTTGAAAAGCAAACCTACCGGGGCAATGTGCTATCTGCCTCAACGGTGGTAACCGAGCACGCTGCCTGGGACAACATTTACATGGTGGAGGTGGTTCGGAGCTGCCCCGAAATGTGTCGGTTTTGCCTGGCCAGCTATCTCACATTACCGTTTCGGACTGCCAGTATGGAGGAATCGTTGATCCCCGCGATTGAGCGAGGATTAGCAGTGACCAATCGCTTGGGATTGCTCGGAGCCTCTATCACCCAGCATCCCGAATTTGATACCCTGCTGGACTATTTAAGTCAGCCCCAATTTGATGATGTCCGCATGACGCTGGCATCGGTTCGGACGAATACGGTGACCGAAAAGCTGGCCCAAATTTTGGTGAGGCACGACACCCGCTCGATCACCATTGCGGTGGAAAGTGGGAGCGATCGCCTCCGTCGCATTATCAACAAAAAGCTGGAGACCGAGGAAATTGTGCAGGCGGCACTTTATGCCAAAGCGGGTGGGCTCAGCAGCTTGAAGCTATACGGCATGGCGGGGATTCCCGGTGAGCAGCCCGAAGACCTGGATGCCACCGTAGAGATGATGCGCTGCCTCAAAAAAGCTGCGCCTGGGCTGCGGCTTACGTTGGGATGCAGTACCTTTGTCCCCAAATCTCACACACCCTTTCAGTGGTACGGGGTACGACCCGATGCCGAAAAACGGCTGAAGCAGTTGCAAAAACAACTGCGACCGCTTGGCGTTGACTTTCGACCTGAAAGTTTCAACTGGTCGGTGATTCAAGCTCTGATTTCTCGGGGCGATCGCCGCCTGTCCTATTTGCTGGAGATGGTGCGCCACTATGGCGATAGTTTGGGCAGCTACCGTCGGGCCTCTAAGGAACTGCGGGGACAACTGCCGGAGCTAGATTTTTATGTCTACCGCGATTGGTCAGTTGATCAAGTATTGCCGTGGGATCATTTGCGAGGCCCTTTGCCCAAGGCAACGCTCATCAAGCATCGAGACAGCGCGATCGCCGAAATGACATCTCCGGCATCTGCCGCCGTTTAAGCTCCACTGCCTAAATCGTTCTCAATCGTTGCTGCTATTCCAACCCCAACTCTCGCTTGAGTAAGGCAATGGACTTGTCGCCAATGTAGTTTTCGCAGGTGACAATGCGGGGTGCCCGAATCAGATCGTCGCGAACGCGCAGAATGGCGGATTTGACGGCTTCGTAGCTCGTCATATCAAAGCAGACGATGGTTTGCGAACTCCGTACCAAGGCATTGAGCTTGAAGGCATCTTCGGTTTGGGCAGTGGTAACTAGCAAGTCATCGCCACGCAGACTGTGGATAATGACTTCTGCCGCGCGCAAAATACCGGTGCTCAAGCTGACTAAGCCAATGTTGGAATGGCCGGGAATGGTTTTGAGCTGCTGCAGCTCTTTGCGGTAGTCGTAAATATCGATGGGGATAACCCTTACCGATTTGGGTGCAGCGATCGCCTCTGCCGTGCCAACAAAGTAGCGACTGGTCACCACCGTGCCACCCCGCGCCTGATCCAGCACATCTGCCAACTCTTCTAATGGAACGAGCTGCACCGGAATTTGCAGTGCCTGCTGAAGCTCGCGCACCATTAGCTCACCTGCACCAATATCTTCACGAGGCGAGGTGACCAGCACCCGAGCACTGCACCGTAGCCGCCAGTCAATTTCGGCCAAAAACAGTTCCCGAGCTTGACTCAGGGTGCAGCCGTGGGCCAGCAGTTCATCCAAACTGCGCTGCACCAGCTTGTACGCTTGGGGATGCTGATCGACGATGGGAGATCGACTGCCGCTACTGCCACCTTCGTCACCTTGAGCCCGCACATAAATGCCCGCTCCAGCCCGCGCATCGACAAATCCTGCGTCTTCGAGTTGGCGGTACACTTTACTAATGGTATTGCGGTGCAGCCCGGTTTGCATGGCCAACTGTCGGGTACTCGGTAGACGATGCCCCGGTGGAAACTGCCGCGAGGCGATCGCAAACCGGATCTGGTTGAACAATTGGCTAGATGCCGGAATCTCGCTTTCGGCCTGAATGTGGAACTCAACCATAGTCACGGTACCCAACAGTTGCGGCGCGCTCAAAAAAGATGCAAGGTATAGCGCACAAGGTATGCCATATCTACACTTAGAACGAAAGATTTTCCAGAAAAACCGCTCATTCTAAATGCTCAGACTTAGTTTACTTCTATATTTCGTGTTGAGACTGAAAACTCACTGAATTATCACCCACTTGGGTGACCACCTGAGTGATAAGTCTGCTCACGACTCGCTCATGGCTGGTCATTGGCAGGCTTCTGCTCTCTTATGCTGGCCGATACGCGTGCTAAAACACTCCCGACCGCTGGCTTTAGTCGATGTATGAAGAAAAACGGCGATCGCCACCTAGCACCATTTGCCAGCCGGAAATCGTTTTTGATCTCGCTAATTTTTTCGATATGAAACCTTATCAACAAATTCCGATTCTGGAGTGTAATGAACCGTTAGTTCCCATTCCATTTGATCAGTTTGCGGTTCAGCAACCGCATCCATACATGCATTTGGGAGCACCCTATGGTCAGCGATCGCCCTACTATTTGCGGCAGGGTGTGGTGGCACGGCTCGTTCATGCCCAGGCTCAACTGCAAACTCAGTACCCCCATTGGCGCATTCAAATTTTTGATGGCTATCGCCCGGTCGCTGTGCAGCAGTTTATGGTAAATCATGCTTTTGCCGAGCTGGTGCGATCGCAAGGATTGTCGCCTCAAGCCTTAACCCAGCAGCAAAAGGAAGAATTTCTTAGGCAGGTGTACCAGTTTTGGGCGGTGCCCAATTCCAATCCTGCCACTCCACCACCCCACAGTACTGGAGCCGCTGTCGATGTCACCTTAGTGAATGCCGATGGGCAGGCTGTGGATATGGGGTCTCAAATCGATGAAATTTCGCCGCGCTCCCATCCTGATTACTACGCCATTACGGCAACCGATGCGCCAGATGCAGCCCAGTTTCACCACCATCGCACGTTACTCAATCAGATCATGGCCTCGGCTGGATTTCTGCGGCACCCCAATGAGTGGTGGCACTTCTCATTTGGCGATCAAATGTGGGCATGGCTTAAGAACAAGGACAGTATGGATACGATGATTGTTGCGCGCTATGGTGGCGTTTGACCCAAAACGGCTGAGGGCAGCAAGCCCAATGAAACAGAGCTGCTAGATAAGGGCGATCGCCAGTTTGTTGCGAACCCGTCTTTTTTTGAAGACCTTTCCTCAACACAACTTGCAGAGAAGAAAATCGCCCATCCCCCATCGAGCGCTAGATTTCCATCCAAACATATCCACAAAATAAGGCCGGGTGTGCTTAGTCACACCCGGCCTTATAGTTGACTTGGCTTAAAGCTCGCAGCACCTAAGCGCTAATCAAATCGCGCTCATCTTGCAGTTGGTAAACCTGCTTGTACTGTTCTAATGCGCTCAATGCTTCTAGCTCAGAGGCAAATTTCAGCTTCACCTTGTACAGAAACGGAGAGGTACGCATGCTGCTGACTGGGGCAGGTTCCCAAATACATAGCAGCCAATCTAAACCGGAGCGAGTGATTGAATACTTCATATCCGTAAATTCAACAGGGGCTGTATGAACTGCCTTCATAAAGACTACGCCATCGGAATAATAGCGTAATCTGGCACGACCATTACGTATATGGTGATTCACCAGCCCCGGTTGTGGGCTGAATTGGCATTCAAACTCACACAAGCTTTAAAGTACTGACGAGAAATCTCCGTATTTTCTCGGTGTTACTTTATAGACTGTAGCCATCTGGCTGCATCTTTAGCGTGGTAAGTCAAAATTAAGTCTGCTCCAGCCCGCTTAAAGCTGGTTAGCGTTTCTAGAACGACTTTTTCTTCATCGATCCAGCCATTGAGAGCGGCGGCTTTTACCATGGAGTACTCACCGGACACGTTATAGGCAGCAACAGGCAGATTGGATGCTTGCTTTACCTGCCAAATGATGTCCATGTACGACAGGGCCGGTTTAACCATCAGCATGTCGGCTCCTTCGGCTACATCCAGCTCAATTTCTTTAATGGCTTCGCGGCTGTTGCCTGGATCCATTTGATAGGTGCGGCGATCGCCAAATTGAGGTGTCGATTCTGCAGCATCGCGGAATGGGCCGTAGTAAGCCGAGGCATACTTAGCCGCATAAGACATGATGGGAATATCTTCAAACCCGTGTTCGTCTAAGCCCTGGCGAATCGCGGTGACAAAGCCATCCATCATCCCTGAAGGAGCAATGATATCAGCCCCGGCTTGGGCTTGCGACACGGCTGTTTTCTTCAAAAGCTCTAGGGTGGGGTCGTTCAGCACACGTCCAGTGAGATCGCCCACTTCCAGGTAGCCGCAGTGACCATGCGATGTGTATTCGCACAGGCAGGTATCTACCATCACGATGAGATCGGGAACGGCTTCCTTTACAGCTTGGGTTGCTTTTTGCACGATGCCGCAGTCGTGCCACGCACCTGTTGCATCGGTATCTTTGTCGGCAGGAATGCCAAACAGGATGATACAGGGAATGCCCAAGTCGTAAACTTCTTTGGCTTCTTCGACGATTTTGTCTACCGACAGTTGGTAAACACCTGGCATGGAGCGCACTTCGTTGGCAATGCTCTCGCCGGGAACCGCAAATAGCGGATAAATCAGATCGCTGGTGGTGAGGGTGGTTTCGCGTACCATGCGGCGAAGTTGAGGATGGCTACGCAGACGACGAGGACGATGAGTTGGAAACATAGGATTTCTAAGCGCGGTTGCTAAAGACCAGTGGCATGAACTTTACCAATGCTTAACAGTCTACGGCTTTGGCTAACCCCATAGCTTACTTGGCAGGTTACAAACTGTATACCGTTCAGTAGGCCTCCTGGCTGTAACTGTGGTACGGCTCAGTCGTGCCACGATCGCAAGCTTTAAACCACTATTTGTGCAGGGGGGCTAAATCTATAGAGGGAATTCTTTTGGTTAAGGACTTTTTTGAAGGGCGTGCTGCATACAACCCTTAGGAAAGTCTCATTTTTGCGTGCAAAAAAAATGAGGCTTTCGCGTATCCAGATTTGTCGTGGTTAAAACAAACAGGACTTACGCAGTTGAATGATTTTGGGGCGCTTAGCACCCCAAAATCATTCAACCCCCTAGTTTTTCAGATGAAGTGCGTAAGCCCTAACAAAATAAGGGGATCGCTCGCTTTGAGCAATCCCCTTGTGATTGATTACAGATGATGGAATCAGTGCGGATTCATCATCTCTGAGAAGCCAATTGCCTCAGGCCGAAGTCTTGGCTTCACTAGGATTTTTGAAGTGATGTGGCAGCAGCCTCATGGTGCGATCGCTCACTCATTTAGGAAATTAACTTTGACAGAGCCCATGCTGGTTTTTATATAGAGCAGCAGCGCATAGATAAAAAATACAACGCCCATCTTTTCCAAAAATTCTTCAACTGTCGTTACAAGGGCATACACCAAGTTAAGTTGGCCAATCGATGTGGCGGTAAAGCCGCCAACCATTTCCATGCCCAAAGCCCCAGATAAAAAGATTAAGCCAGAGAACAAGAAGAGGTTGCGAGTGCGGCTGGGGAGCGATCGCCAAAACTTGAAGTACGTAGCAGCAAACAAAAGGACGAATACAACCCCTGGAATTACCCAGGCAAAATAGAGAACCCCGCTCGTGTTGAGCATGTTCCGTAGGATAAGAATGGTGCGCTCGTGCAGGCTCACAATTTCATCCAACGCAAGCATAAAAAATAGGAAGCTCAAGCCAGACCAAGCTAGGGTAAAGCGATCGCGCACACTCGACTTGTGCAGAGCAATAACCCCCAACAAAACGCCGCAGAGTGCTAGGCATAAGCCAGCGTAAGACGTTGGAATGTTGCGTTCTAAATCGAGAATGACGAGCTCAATCAGCTCAAAGCCAAATACGTAGTGCCCAACATGGGATGCTACGCTCAGCGCGGTTAGTGTACAGACTATGTAGGTTAACAATCGAAAAATTGCCTTGGGCGCTACCTTGATGGCAAATTCGCGCTGGCCAAGGCTATCATCGATCGCTGTTGCAGCGGTACTGCCTACAAGGGGCGTTGCAACGATGCTGCTATCTTGAAATGCAAAATGACGGAGCTTTTGAATAGGATTCATGCTGACGGAAGCTCTAGTTAATTTAATCTGCCGTTAATCTAGATTAAATTAGCTTTTTTAATGAACAGTCAGCATAATTATCTATAGTTGATTGAACCTTTATGGAATGAGCCAATTTCTTGACACAAAATTCACTCAAGAGATGTGGATAGTACGCAAATGTTATGAATATCTTAATAATAAGAGCATTTCACTCTAAATATGCTGATTACAGCATGTCAGAATTTGAGATTTTCTCTTAACCTAGTTTAAGTTAATAATTAAACTGATTAATATTCGATTAACAATAAATAAACCCTGCAGCTTGGCTGCTGAATAGTCCTTCTGTATGAATTAGTTAGGCAGTGCTGCCCAACTAATTCATGGTTCAAAAGTCAGGTATACAGAAGGTCTCATTAACGCCAGTTTTGGTGAAGGGCTGTTGTGAAGGTTACGCACTGCGTAACCTTCACAACAGCCCTTTTTTGATATACGTGGCGCGCGCAAAACTGAGTGCTTTGGCTGATCCAAAACAGATATTTATCAATGCTGAATTTCAATTGTTGGAGAATGTTGCGAGCTAGAGGCTTTAGGAGGATGTTTGAAACGTTTCAAATGTTCTGCATTTGCCCCCAACTCTCTGTTTCTGCAGGACTTCCGACCCAGTTTTTCATTCACAGTCCCTTAATTTTGAGGGGTGTGGGGGGCGGCTCGGGTCGCAACTGACCCTTCTAAAACATCCTCTAAAAGCAGATCGTTCTGTGCTGGGCGATCGCTCTGTGACCGCTGTAAAAATGCGCCACGTTTACCCAATTTAGGAAACCGCAATGATGCCAGGACTGACGCAAATCCACCAAACCTAGTGTATCTATATTGAGTGTCAAGTGTTTCTCACCCGATCCCCAACACAAATGTGCAAGTCCTAGACCCTTTGAGCGGCAGATTGAGTGGCAGATTTAAATCGTAGGACGGCACACTGCTAAAGTGTCGTGCAGATTGACCACATTGCCAATGACTGCGATCGCCGGAGCTTCAAATCCGGTTTCTGCAATTTGCTGTTGAATCGTTTGCAAGGTGCCGATCAGCTCCTCTTGTTGAGCGCACGTACCCCAACGAACTAACGCAATCGGAGTGGTGAGGGGGAGTCCGGCGGATTGCAACTGCCCAATAATATAGGGCAGATTGTGGATGCCCATGTAAATGACAATGGTTTCGCTACCTTGGGCGATCGCACTCCAGTTTACAGCCGGGCGATACTTGCCTGCCGACTCATGCCCGGTGACAAACGTAACCGACGAACTGTAGGCGCGATGGGTGAGCGGAATCCCTGCATAGGCTGGTGCTGCAATTCCCGAGGTAATTCCCGGTACCACCTCCACGGGAATGCCAAATTTGACCAGGTCTTCCATTTCTTCGCCACCTCTGCCAAACACAAACGGGTCGCCACCTTTGAGCCGCACCACCACGGCATGGGTGTGTGCTTTGGCGATTAGCAACTGAGTAATTTCTTCTTGCAAAAGCGAGTGCCGTCCGCGCCGCTTTCCAGCGGGAATTTGCTCTGCATTTGGGCTAATCATGGCCAGAATTTGTGGGCTGACGAGCGCGTCATAAATCACGACATCGGCATGTTCCAACAAGGTTTTGCCCTTGAGGGTGAATAAGCCCGGATCGCCAGGGCCAGCGCCAACCAAATAAACTTTGCCGATGGGTTGCTGCATAGAAGGGAACGTAGGAGGTAAGGAAGGGGTCGAAGAAGGCGGAACGGTGGTGGATAGAGCGATTTGAGCATAGAGCGCGAGCGGAGCACCAAATGTTTAGGCGCGATTCCTACCGGCTTTTTGCTGATGGCACGGATCAGATTGCGTGCGGTATAACGGGCACCGGGTGCTCATTAGTATGCATCGTCTGGGTAGCGAGGCCGAGAAAAAGTATTAGCGATCACGAAATAGGGTTGATTATGTGGAAATTGCGTTAAGGATATGCAAAATCTACATCGGGAATGGGCGATCGCGCCATAGATAACACCATATCGGCGAGGGCTACGGATGTGCCGATTGGCGTGGAGTTGTAAAAGCGCACGTAGGGATATTGTTGGCCGATCGCCTCAATCTGTTGAGCGATCGCATCGGTAATGCCACCAGGAAACAAAAAGTAGGGCAACACCGCAATGTGTTGACACCCCTGCATCACCACTTGGGCAACTTGGGCCTCTAAACTCGGCGGAACCGACCAATAGGCCGCAATCGCATTGAGCGACGCGGCGATTGCTTCAATAGGTTGGTTCCCCTGAGGGCGCTTGCTGCCGTGGGAAATGAGGATGCGCTGTGCATGGAGCGGAGCTTGGGTGGGCAGGGCTATGAGACTGGCCAGATGAGGATGGCTCCCAAGATAGGGACAAACGGTGATGGCAATGGCCGAACCTAACGCTTGCTCTGCGATCGCCACCTCATGGGGAATATCCTCCATCACATGAACTCCCGGCAGCAAAAACAGAGGAACAATGTTCAGCCGACCATATCCTTGGGCGATCGCCCGCTGGGCCATGTGCTCAATTTGCCAATGGAGGGGGTGTTCTCCCAGTTCTAAAACTGCCGCCTCAACCAAAGGAGGCACTGTGCTTGTCACCCGGAGCTGCTGAGCAACTAGTCCTGCCAGGTCTGCCATTGCCGACTGGGAACGAGCATCTCGACTGCCATGCGATACCAAAAGATATGCTGCGTTAACCATGAGCAATGAAATAAAAAGCCTCTCCATTGTGACAAGTTTCTGGCATCACCTCCAGTCATGCCGCTTCAGCGATGCCGCAAAGGGGGGCCTTTACAGCCCCCAAAGCCAGCTACGAATGAAATCAACGTGAACGCACCCTTCAATGTTTGGAGGATGACCCAACAGCATGGCGTTACGAGGATTCCGGCACTGCTTTAGTTTCCGTTAGCTGTGGCAAAGGCTGGAGTCAAACTATCGTGGGCCAAGAAGTGGGCCAAGTGGAAGGCGCGATCTTCTGTTTCCAGCAAAATCTTCTCGTAGAGGTAGCGAGTGGCGCGATCGCCCAAACTTTCGGCCTGTCCTGCCTGCCGCCGCAACACCTGAATGATGGCTTGTTCTGCTTCCAAATCATGCTGCACCATTTGGCGACAGGAGTAGCGCCCCTCAGGCTCGGGGGTAAAGCAGCACAACTCGGCTAGCTTGGCAAAACCAGCTGCCGGAACACCGCCTAGTCCATTTAAGCGCTCCCCAATTTCGTGGATGTGACCTTCTACTTCGTCATATCCATCTTGAAAAAATTGATGGAGTGAATAAAATTCAGCGCCTTCGACCACAAAATGATGCTTTTGATACTGCAAATACAAGGCTTGAAAACTTGCTAAAGCAACATTAAATCCATCACAAATTGCTGTTGTAACGCTAACTTCTAACCCGATTGGATTATCGGCAACTTGGCCAAACGGCTGGAGTAATGTTTCGGTAGTAGCCATGATGTGGTCTCCTCTGAAGTCTAACGATCGCTTCAAAAAGTTCTAGTCTTTTTGAGCACCATTAGGTTGGCGAAATATCTGTACTCTCAATCTACGGTACGCCCCTAGTTTTGACAATGTAATGACAGTCGCAAATTATTCAAATCAAGCGAGGCCATTCTGAGAGTTTGATTGAGAATTATTCTTAATAACTTTGAAGGATTTAAATCGTAGCAGACACAACAAAACAGCTTAACAAACGCATGTTTTTAGTCACATCCCTTTATTCGAGGAGAGATAAAAGACATGGCTAAGGGGCTGAGTCCCTTGCCTGCTCAACACTCTACGTTGATTTGGGTGTTGCAAACAGCCGTGAGCCGTGACGCTCGCCTCAAGGATGAGATTTAAGGCTAGTTTGAAGTCGCTGAATTCCTTTTTGCCAAGCCCTTCCTTCGAGATGGAAAAAATATTGGCAAAAAGCGATCGCAGATGACCCCTAAAAAGTTATCAAAATATCTGAAATTGAAAAGTAATTAATCTAAGTTTTGATCCGTATGATGATGAAAATCAATCAGTAACACAAAAAATAAAACTTCAGTTTGCTTGATTACTCCTCAGCAGCGATTGATGCTGGATGAGACTGCGGATTATATGTTTCGCTTGATGGATTAAGTGTCATCAAATCTTCAATATTTCGCAGCATTGTGTTGCAGATTGTGTCCAACGGTAAATCATTTGCATCCCGACCAAAGGGATTTTCAATCTCAACTCCAATCTCTTCAATTCCAAACAACGTAAAGCTGATGAGCATGACGACTGGCCCAGTCCATAGGTTGACCTCTTGCACCAGCTGAAAGGGTAATGTGAGGCAATACAGCAGCAATAGCTGCCGCAAGTGGATGGCATAAGCCATGGGAATGGGGGTTTTGAGAATCCGTTCGCAGCCACCTAGCGCATTCACTAACTCGTTGATGAGAGTTTGCATGGCATTTAGCTGGTAGGCGTTTAGATGCTGGGTTTGAAACTGCTGCTGGAGGTAATCGCTAATCCAAAAGGCAACTTCTAGGGCGGGGTGATTCATGGTTTGCAGCTTTTGCAAGCGGCTGGGAGAGGCGAGTTCGGCAACTTCTAGATCGAGGGGATCGTTGCGGAGATGGCATTTGGTGGCGATCGCAAATACCACCAGCAGCTTAAGAGCGGCCTCCTTATCGGTGCGATCGCTGGGGGCCTCTTCAACCACGCCGACCCAAATTTGCCGAGCCAGGTTGCGCGTGGTATTGACCAGATGGCCCCACAGTTTTCGGCCTTCCCAAAAGCGCTCATAGGCAGTGTTGGTGCGAAACACCAGCATTAAACCCAGCACTACGTTGGGGATGATGGTTGCCAGCGTGGGAATGTAAAGCGGCAAGCCCAGGTGAAATAAGATAGCGATAAATTCTGCAAACAGTCCACACAGCAAGGTACGCGGCAGAATTGCAGGAATGACCGAACCACGCAGTCGCAGCGCCGCACGAAACCAAGGCTTGTAAATGAAGGGCATACAAAATTAGTTGAAGGAATGAAGGCGAAAACTGTGCGAATAGAGGGGGGGATAGAATATGGGACCGTTCCTGTTGGTGGCGATTGGAAATGAGAGGACAATCGCCACGGTGATAGAGCCCGATGCAGCTCAATGAATCCCCCCAGTGTGTTCCTAGAGCATGTATAGCAGTTGCCCCTTGACGTGCCACCAACTTTTTTGTGAAGAAGCTGAATCAATTCACCCGTCACCTATACAGCCTTTGCGGTACAGGCTAAATGGGGCCAGCCACAGACAAACGGCGGCTTAAGCAAGCGCAAGCCTAGTTGCGATTGATGCAGGGATAGCCTTGGTACGGCACGCTAAGGGTGCGATAGTACCGATTGGGATCGGCGGTGCAGGTGGCATTTTGCAACGTTAGGGTGGATGGGTAGGTGGCTTGGCGTAAGTCAGGATTGCCCACAACCCACAGGTTGAGAGGTCGGGGCTGGGACTGGAGCAGGGTCGCCAGGGTTGCCCATACGGTTTGATAATCTGCGTTGGTGCGGGGAATGAACGCAACCTGAACCGGATGGGATGGCTTGGCGCGCTGAAGCCCCAAGCCAAAGCTGAGGCCGAGTGCAATTTCTTGGGGTGAGCGGGTGCTGATGGCTAAGGAAATAGGCGCACTGGCATTTTGCAACAGGTTGGCTGCAACCCGATCGGGGTTGAAGCTTTTGTAAAAGCCGTAGCCGTTGACCACAAAGATGCTGCTGAGCAGGCCCAGCAGAATGACGGTGAACTGAACTCGCTCGGCAAAGGAGAGGTTGTGTTTTGTGAGGGGAAACCGCAGTTTTTTGGGTAGAAGGATGGGGGCTATCGCGCGGGTTTTGCGATGGGGAACCCAGGTTAAGGCGGCTCCCAGCAGGGCGCACATGCCGGGGTAGTACACAAAGTTGTAGCGAGGGGCTAGGGTCAGGTCTTTGCCCAACAGGTAAATGATGGCGAGAAACTCTAGCAGAAGGGTGGCAGTGAAGCCCAACAGCAGCGGTAGCGCCGGATTATGAGTGGCGTACCAGAGCCGCCGCAGCCCCCGAATGGCCAGCCATGCTACCCAGCCTGCAAACGCAATCATAACCAGCCCCAACGGAATGGCGATCGCCAGGGGCTGTTCTTCCACAGGCAGCAAAATGATGGTGATAATCCAACCGGCGAGCCCTTGAACGATGGGCGCAAGCCGAGCCCCCAAACCGGGCGAGAGTGAGAGCCAATCGGTTTCTGGGCGGGAAACATGGCTGAGCATGAGGCGCAGCCACGGGAGGTAGGCCAAAAAGATGGTGGCGATCGCCAACCCCAGCATCAACCACCCCAGGCGAAAGCGATCGCGGCTCCACCCCAGCCATCCCACCAGAGCGGCAATTTGGGCCACCAGCGCCAGTAAAAAGAAGTAGTGGACATACAGCCCCAGCACATTCACGCCAATCCAGCCCATCCATGCCCAGGCTCGAAACTGGCGCGTCTGCAAATCTTGCTGAAGCAGCACCAAGCCCACCAGCCCCAAGCTAATGAGCAGCATGGGCAGGGTGTAATGACGGGCTTCTTGGGATAGGTATACGGCAAAGGGCGATACGGCCATGAGTCCGGCGGCAACCAAGCCAGCTCTGGGCGAAAAGGCAATGCGGTTGAGGGCGTACAGGGCGGCGATCGCCCCCACCCCGCACAACGCCGGAAACGCCCGCAGCAGCCACACCCAGTTTGACGTGAGGGGCTGTAGCCAACTCATCCATGCATACAGCAGGCAAAAGAAGAGCGGTGGATGGACCGAATCAACAGACACACGCTGGGCGATCGCACCACAACTTTGTCCCGGCTGCACGGTAAAAAGCTGCGACAGCTCTGAAAATCCAAAAAACTGCTGCACAGGCACTTCGGCGTAGCTGCGGCCCATGCCAAAAATGGCTGTAATCACCTCGTCCATCCACAAGGGTTTGAGATCCAAATGCCAAAAGCGCAACGCCACGCCCAGCAACAACAAGCCTGCTAGCAGGCCATAGTGAAGGGGCGAAATTGCTTCGGTGGGAGGATGAGATGGTTTGTCGTGCAGCACGCCAAGAAGGGAACGACATCATCAAAAAGCGTACTACATCGAGAGAGGTGGAGGGGCGATCGCCCGCAATCGACCGCCTGCCGTATGGCTGTGCATGGGTTTTGCGGTATGAGCGTTGAAACGCTCTGTGCAGCTGCGGATCAAGCCACCTTTCTAAAAGCATTTGGCCACATGATTTGGCTTCATGATTCGGTGTCATTCGGCCTGATGATGAAGTGTAGCGGAAGTCGGGCAGGGCTGTGGGAACGCGCTACCCTAGGCTTATCGCTGACCGTTTCCTGACCTAATTTCTTGAACTATGGTGTCTTCTGCGCAGGCCAATACCGATCGCCACACGCTCCAGCAAAAGCTCCAGCAGCTGCGGGATGGGTTGCGTCCGGGACAGCAGGCGCTGGCCGACTGGACGGGTGGACCGTTGGCGGTGTCGGCGGTGCCTGGAGCGGGCAAATCGACGGGAATGGCGATCGCCACGGCCATTCTGTTGGGGCGGCGTTATCTACAGGCCATGGCCGGGGAAACGGTTCCTGGTGATCAGATCGTGCTGGTCACGTTTACGCGATCGGCCGCGGCCAACCTGCGGCTCAAAATTCGCACAGAGTTAACCCGATTGGGGCTACCTCCCACAGGATTTGCGGTGTATACCCTGCATGGCTTGGCGCTCAATATTGCCAATCGCCATCCTGACCTATCGGGGCTGAATAGCGATCGCATGACCCTGGTGACACCGGGACAAAGCCATCGACTCATTCGCACCAGTGTGGAACAGTGGATTGCCAGCAATCCTCGCTTGTATCAGCAATTGCTAGAGGGGCTGCAGTTTGATGGCGAGGAAACTGAGCGGCTGCGGCGGCAATCGGTTCTGCGTACCGAGGTGTTGCCCGACTTAGCCAATACGGTGATTCGCGAGGCCAAAAGTTCGGGGCTGTTGCCCCCGGTGTTGCTTCGCTACTCGCAGGAGATGGATGCCGTGGCGATCGCAGAAGGTCAGGAGGTGGAAGGATATAACCTGTTGGCGATCGCGGCTGGGCTGTATGAGCATTACCAAACCCTGCTGACAAAACGTAACTTTATCGACTACGACGACATGATTTTGGCGGCATTGCGGGTGCTTGACCACGAGAGCGCTCGGCAGTCCTGGCAGTCGCAGGTGTTTGCCGTGTTTGAAGACGAAGCGCAGGATTCGTCCCCATTGCAAACGCGCTTGCTGGAACTGCTGGCAACCCATCCTACTACGCAGCAGGTGAACTTGGTGCGGGTGGGCGATCCCAATCAGGCAATTAACTCCACATTTACTCCGGCAGATCCACTGTTCTTTCGAGAGTTTTGCCACCGCTGCGCCCAACAGGACCGGCTGGCTGAGCTAGATCAGGCGGGACGCAGTAGCCCCATCATCATCGATGCGGCGAACTTTATGCTGGCGTGGGTCAATCGACGATATCGCGCTCCTCAGCTGTCTAATTCAGAGCCGAACCAACCCCATGCGCAGCCGCCTCAGCCGTTTCGGCCTCAGCTGATCCGCCCGGTCTCTGCCGATGATCCCCAGCCCAACGCCAACCCCCAGCCAGAGGGGCACGGAGTTGAAATTCGCTATCCCCGCGATATTTACCACTCGGTGGAGCTGATGGCACAGCGGGCGGGCGAGCTGTTTCGCCAAAATCCTGAGGCTCAGGTGGCGGTGCTGGTGCGCGAAAACAAGCAGGGCAAGTTTGTGGCGGATGTGTTGCGCGATCCGGTGCAGCACAAACTGGAGGTCGATCTGCAATCGATGGGCGTCACAATTTATGAGGTGGGAGAGCGCGATCGCCATTCCCATATTCCCGCCGAAATTTTGGCATTGCTGCAATTTTTAGATCGGCCCCATTCGCCAGAGTATCTCAAAGGCGCGCTGCGAGTGTTGGTCGATCGCAAGCGCGTGCCCACCCAAGATTTAGATGCCATTAGCAGTCAGCCAGAGCAGTTTCTCTACCCCATCCCCATTGATCCACCGCAGTCGGAGTCGGTAGCCCAGGCTCGGCGCTATTGCAACAGCCTGCTGAATGCTCGAATCGAACTGCCAGCCTATCAGCTCATTCCATTTTTGGCGCTGACGTTGCAATATACCCAGTCAGAACTGGCCACCGCCGACAAGCTTTCGGCGCGGGTGGCGCAGCAAACTTCTGCCCATCAATGCATGGCTGCGATGCTGGAGGTATTGGGGGAAATTGTGCGCAGTGAGCGATTTGAGCCAGTGGAAACGGAATCGCTCGATTCTCGCTACACGCGCCCTGGCCAGCTCACCATCATTACCATGCACAAGGCCAAGGGCCTGGATTGGGATGCGGTGTTTATTCCGTTCTTGCAGGAGCAGTCAATTCCTGGCAGCACTCGAATTTTACCCCAGGCTCGGTTTTTGGGTGAGTTCAACCCGTCGGAGGTGGCTCGTGCTCAAATTCGGGCGATCGCGCACAACAACTTGCCGATCCCTGGCGTGATGAATGCGTGGCATCAGGCAGGATACCTGAAGCTGGCGGAGGAATATCGCCTGCTGTACGTTGCCATGACTCGGGCCAAGCGGCTGCTGTGGATGGCGGCTGAACGCAAAGCGCCCTTCAGCTGGAACAAAATCGGCAATCTGGATGACAAGGTGCCGTGTCCGTGTTTGCCAGCATTAAGCCAGCAGTTTTCGCTCAAGTAGCCGCTAGGCTGGCTTTCAAACCCGCAGTTGCAAACCGTTTGTGGAAGACTGGTTGTGCAGGACTAGCTATCGAGATATTGAGTGATCGAACCCAGATCTAGATAGGATTCCACAACATCGGCGAGGTTGTCGAGCATCATTTCTCGCTGCTCGCGGTAGTTGGCAACGCCAGTGGGAAGGGACTTGAGACCCCGCTGCTGGCGCAAGCGGTTGAGCCATGCGCGCCGCCATGCTCCGTTGTCGAACACGCCATGCAAATAGGTGCCCCACAGCGATTGGGTAGAGTCCACAATGCCCAGGGTGCGATCGTCGAACATGGGCTGATAGGATACGCCTTCCGGGGCTTCTTCTTCGGCTAGATGGCTGCGGCCCTGGTGAATTTCGTAGCCGGTAATCGGCAAGCCTTCTTGGGGAAAGTTGGACGAGGCTTGGCGCTGTCGGGTGACCTTTTGCCCGGTAATCACCGTTTTGAGCGGAAAGAGGCTCAGCCCTTTGTAGCGGCCTTCTTGCCCTTCAATGCCTTCGGGATCGGCCAGGAGCTTGCCCATCATTTGGTAGCCACCGCAAATGCCCATCACGGTTCCACCAGCGAGGGCATAGTTTTGAATGGCTTCGGCAATGCCCGTTTTTTGCATGGCAACCAGATCGGCAATGGTGGTTTTGGAGCCGGGAATGATGACGGCATCGGGATAGCCAAGATTATCCTTTAGCCCCACGTAGCGCAGGTTGACGGTCGGCTCTGCTTCGAGCGGGTCGAAGTCGGTAAAGTTGGCGATGCGCGGCAGCCGAATGACGGCAACGGTGATGTCGCGGTTGTTGTTGGGGGTGGGGCGATCGAGCAGCGAAAGCGAATCTTCGGAAGGGAAGGGCGAGTCAATCCAGGGAATGACGCCGAGGACGGGAACTCTGGTGCGCTCTTGGAGCCATTCAATTCCAGGCTGAAGGAGCGATCGCTGTCCTCGAAACTTGTTGATAATCACGCCTTTAATCAGGGCTCGCTCATCGGGGTCTAGCAGCTCCAATGTGCCGACCACCTGGGCAAATGCTCCACCGCGATCGATGTCCACCACCAGCAGGGTTGGAGCGTTGAGGTACTTGGCCACACGCATGTTGGTCAGGTCTCGGTGTTTAATATTCACCTCGACAGGACTGCCAGCTCCTTCGCACACGATCACGTCAAACTCATCCCGTAGCCGATTCAACGATTCTTCTACAGCTTGCCAGCCCGTTTCAAAAAACTGTTCGTAATAGTCGGCAGCGCTGATGCGGCCAATGGGACGCCCCTTGAGCACCACTTGCGAGGTCATGTCGCCCTGGGGTTTTAGCAGAATGGGGTTCATTTCCACTCGGGGAGGGATGCCCGCTGCCCAAGCCTGCACCGCCTGAGCATGCCCAATTTCGCCACCATTGGCGGTGACGTAGGCATTGTTGGCCATGTTTTGAGCTTTGAACGGTGTGACCTGCCATCCACGCCGACTCAGAATTCGACACATTGCAGCGGTAAGAAGCGATTTCCCAGCGTGGGAAGTCGTTCCAACAATCATGATGGCTTTCATTCAAATCCTCCGAGAAACCGAGGGCGATGGGGCATGGTGGATGGGTTTTCCGGTTCTAAAGCGGTTGAGATAACGTCCAGATACCTGGGTGAGTGGGCAAAGGGCGATCGCTCATATCAGCGAAACATCCCCAACTTCTTGAACAGTTTGTGACCAAATTTCTCATTGTATCCAGCGCAGCCAGCGCCAAAACCGCAGCAGCCGATTGACAAGACGATCGCCTAGCGATGGAGCGGGTAGCTTGCCAACAGATTCCCATCGTTGCACCAATTGGCGACCCAGCGGCGTGAGCCGAAAACTATCGGTGAGACCTTGGCCATCCACTTCGCGGCGCAGCAAGCCAACTTGCATGAGCCACAGCAGCTCTTGCTCAGCGACAAACTCATTTAAGATGCGGCGCGCGTAGCGGTTTTGAATGCCTGTGGTGCCTGCGATCGCCAACAGCGACACCCCTTGCCAGCGCATCGTGGCAAACAAGTTCAGCAAAAACGGAGCACAACGTACGGCCCGCTCAGCTCGTTCAAGGGTCGAGCGGGAATAGAACGTGGACGGTTGAGAGTTGGCAGTCGTCATGCGTGGCGGCAAATCGCAAAGGTGAACACGGCGGTTGAATAAGCAACCTTTTGTCTATCTTAATTCTCACGTTGAAAAAAACACGCTAAGAATGCGGCGATCGCAGATTTGACCCCGTTTTGAGCGTGAATTTTGTCTCCATGCTGGCAACATAGCCATGGCGAAAATAAAGCCGGGGAAAAATAATGAGGATTCGTACAGCGTCCGAACGAACCCTCGACCTTTGAACTCACGTTGTTTTAGGGTTGTCACCAGATGGCCGACCGCCTCAGGAAACCGATGGATATGCTGTGAAGTTGACTCAATGATTTTGCTGGGTTGGGTCATCCATGTATCGTTTAAGACGTAAGGTGTATTGGTTCGCGAAAGCGGTATCTTGGGCGATGAGTTCTACAATTCGAGATGAAGCGTTTGGCATGATTCCCATTTGGTTGGCTCCTGCCAATGAGGGAGAGCCAACTGGGGATGCTTACCGAGTGCTGCTGATTCAGCACCATGCAGGCCATTGGAGCTTTCCCAAAGGTCATGCCGATCCGGGTGAAACGGCGATCGCCACGGCCTGCCGCGAATTTGAAGAAGAAACTGGCATTACCAACTACACCGTTTTGGATGGGGGCGAAACCTCGTTTACCGAGCACTACACCTTTACCCAATGGGGCAAAACGGTGGAAAAAACGGTGACCTACTTTCCTGCCTTGGTCAACTCCCACCAGGTTACGGTGCAGGCAGACGAAATTCAAAACTATGACTGGCTAAACTATGAGGCCGCGCTAGAGCGCATTACCTTTGAGCAGGCGCGGCTGTTGCTACAGCGGGTGAATGCTTACTTGGTGGCGCGATCGGCCAATTGAATGGCATGAATCGGCGCGATCGCAACTGCATCAGCTCGATTCGATTAAGCTCCTTCGTTAAGCTACCGTCAAGCTTTGAGATTCATCGGGAATACTGAGGGCAACGGATGAGGCTAACCAAAAGACACTCATCCAGCACTTTGTCCTATGACCTCTTCTATCATGGCGAGTCCGGCTTCCTTGGTTGTCGATGCAGCGTCTCCATCCTGGCAATGGGCTCAAACGTTGGTGGGGCATGCTTCGTGGGTGCGATCGGTGGCGATTAGCCCCAATGGTGAGCTGTGGGCCAGCGGCAGCGGCGACAAAACGGTGCGGATCTGGTGTGCTAAGACGGGCCAAGTTCTACACACGCTGAGGGGCCATACAAGCTGGGTGCGGGCGATCGCCATCAGTCCCAATGGTCGCCTGTTGGCGAGTGCCAGCAACGACAAAACCGTACGCTTGTGGAACCTGCAAACGGGACAGCTACAGGGCATTTTGACGGGACATACCGACTGGGTGCGGGCGATCGCTTTTAGCCCCGATGGGTACACGTTGGCCTCGGCAGGACAAGACAAATCCATTCAGCTTTGGGATATGGCCACCCAGCAGCCTCTGCAATCCATTCAAAAACATCAGCATTGGGTGGTGGCGTTGGCCTTTAGCCCCGATGGCACCCTGCTGGTGTCGGGTAGCCGCGATGCATCGTTGGGCCGTTGGCTGTGGCAGTCGCGCCAGGGGTTGCCGTACTTGAGGGGCAACACGGCCGAAGTGTTGGCGTTGGCGATCAGCCCCTGCGGAAACTATGTGGCCAGTGGCAGCGCCGATTGCACCATTCGGATCTATCGCCTCAAGAGTGGTCGTTTAGTGCACCAGTTCACCGCCCATGCGGGAGCCGTGAATACGCTGGCCTTTAGCCCCGATGGAACGACGCTGGCTTCGGGCAGCCACGACAAAACGGTACGGATCTGGCACATGCCCACGGGCAATTGCCTCGCCACCTTGACCGGACATCGCAGTTGGATCTGGTCTCTGGCCTTTGCTCCCGATAGCCAAACGATCATTAGTGGCAGTTGGGATGAAACGGTGAAGGTGTGGAAACGCATTGGATAACGACCCAGCGCGATCGCCATTTTCATCAGGACAGTTTTGAGAGCGGCTTTGCTGTCCTCAAAACTGTGTCTGTCCTAACGATGCTGGCGATCGCCATAACGACCCAGCGCGATCGCCAGAGTGAGGAAGATAGGCGCTTGAGCAACCATCACGCTTCAAGGTTTCCAAGCTAGCCACTCACCTACACATCGAGCGCTATGCAAAGCGCTATACAATCTGTAACGGACCTTTATTTAGAAGGAATGAGCGATCATGCCGCTTTCTGTTGGTACCCAAGCCCCCAACTTTACCGTGAAAGATACCCACGGCAATTCGGTTTCCCTGGCCGACTTTGCAGGCAAAACTGTTGTGCTTTACTTCTATCCCAAAGATGACACGCCCGGTTGCACCAAAGAAGCATGCAGCTTCCGCGATTCTTACGCGGCCTACCAGGGCAAAGATATTGCGGTGCTGGGCGTAAGCCTAGATGACGAAGCCTCGCACCAAGCCTTTACAACCAAGTTCAATCTGCCGTTTCCTTTGCTGGCCGATACAGATGGTGCGATCGCCACTGCCTATGATGTCCTGGGTGAAAAGAATGGCTTCCGCTATGCAACTCGCGTGACCTATGTCATTGATGGCAGCGGCACGATCACCCATGTGTACGACAGTGTGAATACCGAAACTCATGCGGCGGATATTCTTGCTGCTGTAGGTGCCTAAGCATTGGTCGGCACGGCCTGAGCTAGCCAGCCAGTGGGGCGATGGAGCGATCGCCTTCCCCTGTTAAAACGCGGGTCGTTAAACGCAGGCTAAATCGAATCCGCAATCTGATCCGATATCGGCTCGGATTGCGGATTTTGATTGAAAGATGCGGTTAGATTGGCTGCCCCAGTGGGAAAGCGATAATAAACCGTGGCATCTTCTCCAGTTTGAAAATTAGCGGTGAATTCGTTGGCTTGCTCGTCTAAGTAAGCTTTGGCCTGGTCGCCACTCAGCCCAGATGCGATCGCAAAATCCATCACACTCAAAACGCCCTGCTGTTGCTGAACCAGCTGATAGAAAATTTGCATCAGGCGATCGCGCTCCTGCTTTTGGGTATCTTGCCGTAGCCCATAGGCCAGCCATCCGCCCAGGAGGGAACCCGGCACCCCAATGATTAAAAATCCCAACGCTGCATCGGTTGATTCCTTCTTATCGGCAGGAGTTTGGTTGCGCAGTAAAGCCTCGGAAGCCAGCACCAACGTAAGGATAAGGCACGTGCCGCCAATCCCCAAACATGTGTTCGATATAATGCGCCGGAGAAGTCTCATAGGTTCCGTGTGCCTCAGAAGCGCTCGCTAAAGCATAGCAACGAATTCGATCTTCAGAATTCCCGCAGGCGATGACAATTCAACATTGGGAAAATTCGCTCTCTGAGTTGAAGAATACCATTCAATATCCGTTCAACATGCGTGCGATCGCAGTTTGCAGGTCTCATTTACGAAACCGCGACTAACGTTATCCATCAACCCCGGTGACGATAGGGCCATCCAAAAGCGCGATCGGCTTGTTATCCCAGCGCGATCGCGCTCCATGCTCCACCAGGACTGACACATTTATGTTGCGAGTGAAATGCTCAGCACCCCACTCACAACACAAACCCTCGAGAGCGAGACGATGGTGGACTTATGCAAGCCCTGAACTGAGTTGACCTTGCGGACTTACTTTGTTAATTCCAACAAACGAGCAAAGTAAAAACGAGTCTTGATCATGTCGTTGCGCTGTAGCTTCCAACCGCCGGCTTCCAACGCCTTTAGTACATCGGCTTCTCGGTGCAAATAGGCGCGAGTAGCCTTACTGGGGCCAGGAAAGAAATCCCCAATTTTCTTCAGCAAGCTGTAGCCCAGCGTTTTGGGAGCAAAGCTCAGAATCAGGCGCGACTCAGCCAACGAGCTGAGATGTTGAATCATTTCGGCCGCTTTGTCTTGGGGATAGTGAATCAACACATCCAAGCAAATGACGGTATGGTAGCGACCGCTCAGAGTTTCCAAGTCCTTGACTTCGAAGGTGGGGTTGGTTTGCTGACCGAGGGTTGCCGCAGCGCGATCGCGCGCCTCGCCCACCATCTTTTCGGAAATATCGCTGGAATAAACGGTGGCTCCTGCTTCTGCCAGTGGAATGCTCAGGCTACCGACGCCACAACCCGCATCGCAAATGGTTAGGCCCGACAAATTATCATCAGCATGCAACCAGCTCAGGACGGTATCGACCGTTTGCTGATGGCCTTTGCGAATGTCGAGCTGAACTTTGTTGACCTCGCCATCCCCATAAATACGCCGCCAGCGATCGAACCCGGTGGCGTTGAAATACTCTCGAACAACGGTCTTGTCGTCTACTGCTGTCATATAGCGAAATATTAAGCTCATCCCAACAACTCATCATATAGCGCTCAATGCGCGGATGGATGATTGGATTTTTGGGTTGTGTTTCACATGTCTAGACCATTACCGATTTTTGGAGAGGTCTTGGGTTGGTAAAGGTGCCCAAAGCAATAAACGGGTTCACCAATCTGGCAATAACCTCGCGCAAGCCTAATGCGTGGAACCGCCAGGTAGCAGAAAATTGGGGCTTTCCTTTTCTAACCAAACGCCAGGTCTAACAAAAATCCCGTAGGCCAACCTACGGGACACTAAGGGATGAATGGGAGATAAGCGCGATCGCGCAACTCTATCGAGGCTGCTAATGGCTTCTGAAAGCTGCTGAAAGCTGCTGAACTGCACGCTAGAGGCTACTTGGCCCCACCCATGCGGATTTCGGAACAGAAAGTGGCCATGCTAAAACCACCAAACCGCTTCAAAATACTGGAGCGCAAACGCAGGTTTGGGCTCGCAAACCAGAGCCTTTCTTCGGAATACATGGTGTCGTATTCGGTAATAAGCGTCAGTGCGCCATCGTCGCCCATGACATAGCGGCCCGCCACAGGGGCTTTTTCGGCATAGCCCATATCGCGCAGCAGTTTACCCTGGTTAGGATTGTTTTCATCGGCGATGGGGACTAGTACGGCGGTGCCACTGTGCTTTTCTTCATCCCATTCCATGGTGCCGTCCCAGGTCACCCGTGCCCCGCAGAGCGCTAGTGCCGGATCCATCTCGTACTGTTCACACAGCTTGACGACTTCGGGATCGTCTTTGTCAATCATCTCAATACGAATATCTGATTTGCCGCTTTCAGCTTGTTTGAAGGCGAGGTGGTGGCTGGTGCGCTGCGAGAACCACTTGCCAGCGCTTTGTTCAAAAAACTCAGTAATGTTCATGGACGAATACTATGGGCTGCGATGTAAGAACGAGGTCAGATAAAGAGTTGAACGATGAAATGGGGAGCTTATCTGCGAGTGCGTCGTCAGCCGCCATCAGAAGCGGCAAAACCCAAGTTAGGCACCTAGTCAACGCGCACTTGGCATCAAAGCACTAACATTCTTCATCTTACGGCAATCGACTCGCCCTTCGCGATCGCCGCCCCAAGTCAAGCCTGCAAGCGCCTTCAATAACGTTGGTTAAATATCACCTAAATATCACCCGCATCGGTTGCGCCCGATGGCTGATTGCTGCCATTGGGCGTTGTAAGGCCCGAGGGGGAATTGCCGCTGGGGCTATTGGCACCAGAGCCGGGTAGGGGTTGAACCGGAACCGAACGAGGGTTACCTGTGGGCTGGTCAAAGCCAGGTAACGATTGAGGGTTGGGCGTAAGCAAGCCATCGGGGCCGGGTGTGAGGCTGTTCGGATCATTCAGGTCAAAGGTTGGGGAGGGTAATGCCTCCAATGCACCGCTTTCGGGCAGAGTTGCCAAGGCAACGCGATCGCCCCCAACCGAGCGCAACGTATCCAAAACGCGCACCACGTCGTTATAGCTGGCTAGGCGCGATGCATACAGCACCATAACCCCATCGGGATTGACCGTACGAAAGTTGACCAGCTCTTGCCGGAGTTGCTCTTCTAAAACGGGCTCTTTTTCGATAAAGACTTGGCCAACTGGATCCACACTCACGATCAGCATTTCGCGCATTTGCGTAACGCCAGATTGTGCCCGTGGCAAATCTACGTTGATACCCGACTGCCGAGTCAGAGTAACCGCTGCCAAGATAAAAAACGTAAGAATACAAAACACCACGTCAATTAGCGGCAGTAACTCAATCCGAACATCTTCTGAATTAATAGGGGTGCGAACTTTCATGGGGCGATCGCGCAGGATAGGTGGATAAGGGTGGAAAATTCAACGGTAGCAAAGGAAGCCTTATTCTGGCGTTGCTTCGGTAATTTCAGGAGACACATTGGCATCCGAAGATCCAGGAAGCGCATTGAAGCCCGATGTGTGGGTGCTGAGTGGACGCTTGCCCATGGCCCAATCGCGACGGTACAGCAGTTCTAGCTCGTTGCCCGCCTGCTGAAACAGCTTTGCCTGCCCCGACAACAATCCCTGAAATACACGGTAAAACGCAAGGGCAATAATCGCCACAATCAGCCCGGTTGCAGTCGAAATGAGCGCTTCTGAAATGCCCAGGGTAACTTCGCCAGTGGCGCTGGTGCCAATGTCGCCCAGCCGAATGGTGCTGAGAGAGCTAATCAGGCCGAGCACCGTTCCCAACAAACCCAACAATGGGGCGATCGCGATCGTGGCTTCCAAAATTTTGTCGCCTCGGCGCATAGCGGCCAGTTCCTCATCGGCAGAGGCTTCTAGGGCCAGCTTAAAAACTTCTGGGTCGGGAGTTTGCATTCCCAGAGCCGAGTTCAAAAAGCGGCCAATGGGCTGGTCGGTGGCGCGGCTGGCCACATCGGCGGCGGCATCCCAATCGCGGCGGGCAGCTTCGAGCACCCGTCCTGAAATTTCACGTTCGCGGGTTAGCATCTTCCACCAAAACCAAACCCGCTCAATGATGACGCTCAGCGAAAGGAACGACAGCAAGAGCAACGGGTACATTGCAATGCCGCCTTTGGCAAATGTGTCAGCGATGTTCACAGTATGGTTTTCCTCCGTACCTTATCCCTTTGGGGCTTACTGGCAATATGGTCAAAACTTACGCCCGTTGTACAGCATCCTCAGATCTGTGGATGATGGGTCGTAGTCTTGGCCAACGACCCGTCTCTAACTGGTTCAGTTCGAATGATTTTGGTGTGCAGAGGCCATGTTACCAAACGCGTAAAGACGGCTGGCAAACGCGACCTGCTGCATGGATGACCGAGGCGGTTCAACCCAAAACAACTCAATTTTAGAGACTAACTGTTGCATTAACGCAGGTTTCTACAAAGTTGTTCCCGAAAACCTGGACGGACTGCGATCAACGATAAGCCACCTCAAGATGGATCGTCGAGTCAGCCATGATGGCGATCGCCTCGGTGAACCCACTGGTGGCACTCGTCTATTTCTATCCGTTGAGTGCGATTTGTTTGGGCAATACGAGGTGCGCTTGGCGGGGTGGGTGCCTAGTCTGAGTACTCTTCGCGCTAGTGTAACCTTCGCCCTGTCCAATCGACGATCCGAAAAAAATCGCTGCACAGCTCAGCCATGCAGCGATTCTCACGTTCCCAAGGATTTGGGTAATTACCGGATTTGGGTAATCATACGAGCTAAACAAGCACAAGCTAGGCCGTCAACACTTTGGCGGCTGCGCTAACGCCAGCCCCAGGATTGAAGCTGTCAAATCCTAACTCTTGTAGGGTGGCTTCTAAGCCACTGAGGGCCGTCAAAATGTCGCGATCGCACACAAAGCCCAAGTGACCAATGCGGAAAATTTGGCCTTTGAGATGATCTTGCCCGCCCGCCAACAAAATGTCGTAGCGCTTTTTCATAATGGAGCGAATTTGCTCTGCGTCTACCCCAGCAGGGGCCACCGCCGTAATGGCAGGGCTGGCTGCACCATCCGCCGCAAATAGGGGAAGTCCCATAGCCCGCATGGCCGCACGGGTCGCATTCATTTGGCGATGGTGGCGTGCAAAAATGTTCTCCAATCCCTCGTTCTGCATCATCTTGAGTGCAGCTTGCAGCCCGTAGAACAGGGTGACAGGCGGAGTAAAGGGGTTGCTATTTTGATCTGCTGACTTCTTGTACTTGCCGAGATCTAGATAGAACTTGGGCAGCGTCGCAGTTTTGTAAGCTGCCCATGCCTTTTGGCTAACGGCAACAAATCCTAGACCAGGCGGCAGCATAAAGCCCTTTTGCGAACCAGAGGCAATCACATCCAGACCCCACTCATCCATCGGCACGCTGGTTGCTCCTAGGCTGGTCACTGCGTCCACAATCATGAGCGCACCATGGGCTTTGACATAGCCGCTAATGGTTTTTAGGTCGTTGAGGACACCCGTCGAGGTTTCGCTATGGGTGACGATAACGGCTTTAATTTCTTTGTTGGTATCGGCTTCTAGCTTGGTGCGAAACTCCTCCGCATCCAGCGCTTTGCCCCACTCAGCGGTGATTTTTTCGACATTTAGGCTGTAGGCCTGAGCCACTTTGGCCCAGCGATCGCCAAACTTACCGTTGCAACCAACCAATACGCGATCGCCTGCACTCAAAAAGTTGATAATGCCTGCTTCCATTGCGCCAGTGCCGCTAGATGCCAAGATCAGCACATCATCCTGAGTTTGGTGCAGCCATTTTAAGCCTTCGGTCACCTCAGCCATGATTTTGCTGAACTCCCCACTGCGGTGCCCAATGGGGTGCTTGGCCATCGCCAAAAGAACCTGTTCCGGAACCGGTGTCGGTCCGGGAATCATCAGCATTAACTTGTTATCCATTACTTCGTCCTGCCTGTCTGCAAATGCTCTCTACAAAAAGTATGTGGCGAAACCAATGCATGATCCAGAATGCCACAAGTAGATGCAGAATATGTGAGCCAGTGCAAGTTCACAATGACAGAACCGCATTTGAGCTTCGCAACTTTTGCCCATGCAAGTTCCTCCAGCTCAACCTGCGGGCTAGGCGAAGCAACATATCGCTCACTTTTTGGCACAGCAGGCTGACCAAAAAAGAAACATATTTATTGTTTTGTTATGCCGCCTAGCCTATCGTATGTTGAAGTGGAATCAGCACGAGTTTATTGAGTGTCTCGAAGTCCTTCCCGAAATCGAAGAGGACGGGACATCGCATCTTTTCCGGGTGGCAAAAGATGGCTTGCGGCTGGAGCTTGCCGTGTTCCAGTATGAGGCAGACATCTGCGTTGAGATTTACAAAGAGGGCTTGGAGTCGCCGCTGTTTCATGCGCAAATCATGTCCTGCCCCAGCGCTCGGTACTTGGCCGAGAAGAACGGGAGGGAGTGTTTAGAATTTGAGGGGCTGTTCGGCTACACCATCGGGGATGAAGATAGGAGCTTGGTGCCGGTCGTGGTGAGGGTAACGGTTAATCCCCAAATCAGAGTTGAGTTATCCTTGGCATGAGCGGCATAACAACGGCGTGCAGCGGACGCGCAAATCAGCTAGTCTTTCATCCTCAAAGATTCGTGCGCGCCGCTGATACCGGGCGTTAAACGCCAATGATTTAAGGATGGGCGGTACATCCTGACTGGAATTGACTTGAAAGATAGAGTTGAAATTTTTAAACAGTATGGCTTGCTTGCGATTGGTTGGCCCGTATTCAGTCTAGAGGCCAGTCTAGAGGCTGCTGTTGCCTAAGAATTGACTACCTCAGGGCCAGCTTGCATGGATGGCAGCCCCTAGTGCACGTTGTTGAGATTGAGATAAACCCCATTGCTGCCGTTGGTGCCATGACTGCCGCTTGTGCCATTGCTACCGTTGGTGCCATGGGTGCCATTCGTAGAGCCGGGATGATGCCGCAAATGTTCGGCATCTCCAAGGATCTCAAAGGGATTGTCTAAGTCATTATCGGGAACAAATTCCACTACAACGCGCAGTCGAATTTTGCCTTTTTGCCATTGGGGTGCACTTAAACGCAGAGTCTCACAGTCAATTCCGTCTTGAAACCAGCGGCGATCGCGCACGGTCCAAGCGCCGCTTACCCGAAATTGCCGTTCTGAGCTGAGATGCAGCTTTTGGGTACTGAGCGAATCCGCCAGTGCATCTGGCACTTTAGAACTCAACGCAATATCGAGCGCCTGCTTAAATTTTGCAAATCGCACTGTGCCATCGTGAAATGACAGCACGTCGTCATCATTGAAGTTCGGCACGTCAATATTGTTGTCGGTTACCACTTGCATTTCCCCCGATGTAAAACAACTTGAGAGTCTTCCAACGACGGACTCCAAACCAGATCAATTTCCCCTGAATGACCAATTTCGATGGTTGGCAACAGGTTCTTTTTTGCAGAGTATTTATATAGACTCTGATCAAAAACAATTGAGTTGTAGCCAGAATCAAAAAACGGGCAAGAACCTCGTTGGGGCTAGTTTGGTCTTGCAGCTACAACGGTTTGTGAGCAGCCTGATTCCCATTTGATTGCGAATGGTTGAAGCTCTTCCCTCTCTTACGGTGGCTAATATGCCCTATCAGGGTAATCTGCTGGTTTCTTTGGCTGAGTTGGGTTAGAAAAGCTGGGTTTGTACTTTATCTGTTGAGGAATGGAGCGGAAAAAGGTTTTGCGATCGCACGCAGTGTCCGGTTGCGGATGGTTATTTTTATTACTCTGAATGAGTTGAGTTTCCCAAAAATTGCTGAACCGAGCTCAACAGACGTTCGCTCTTATTTGTTAAACGTTCGTTGAAAATAATTTATTGCTTCTTATCGTTCTAGATAGGTGGATTTGCATACATTTATCTGGGCTAAAGCTCACACTCTACCTTTAGACGGCGTTACGTTTTGGCTGGATTGTCTAGCTTAAGCATGTAATGGATCGGCCTAAGCGTTCAATGATGAACCCGTTAGGACAAGGAGAGAGATATGAAAGGTGGACAAATTTTTGCCCTAGCAACGGGCGTTATTTTTCTGTTGATTGGAATTATGGGATTCATCCCCAGTTTGGTGACTCCGCCTGAAATGATTCCTGGCTATGTCGCAGCCAATGGTACCGAGGTTGGATATGGCTACTTGATGGGACTGTTTCCAATTAACGTGCTGCACAACTTTGTGCACATTGCGATTGGTGGCTTTGGTATTTTTAGTGCGATCGCCCTCGACAGTTCGCGATACTATGCTCGGTTTGTAGCGGTGTTCTATGGTTTGTTGGCTGTGTTGGGTTTTATTCCCATTGCCAACATCATGTTTGGTTTGGTGCCTATTTACGGGAATGATGTGTGGCTCCATGCCCTAACCGCTGGGATCGCGGCCTACTTTGGCTTTGTGGCACAGCCTGGAATTCAGCAGGCCTATGCCAGTTCCGAAGATCGGGCCAATCGAGAAGCAACGCAGTCTCGCTAATGCTGGGTTGTTGAAGCTGGTCGCTAACATGAAAATCCCTGGAACGTCTGCCGATGCTGGCATTCCAGGGATTTTCGTTTGCTGAAAGGGGCGATGGTGATTAGAGATTTAGAGTTGGAGTTAAAAAGCGGTGGACTTGTCTACCGCTGCTGGGCTAAAACTTTTGGCCTAAGTAAATCGACCGAACTTCGCCATTGCGCCGAATGACAGCTTCATCATTGCTGACGGATACCAGACTCCATCCACTTGATGCAATATTTTCGCCCAGCTGAATCCGCAAAGGAACGCCATCAATTTCAAACAGTGCAGCTGAGCGATCGCCCAATTCCAAAATACCGATTAGCACATGGTCAACGACGGGGCCAGGACTGGGCATGACTGCTGCCGTTTGAGATGGTGACTGTGCAGGAGATGCCGCAGTGGAGGGGGTTGAAGATGCCGTGTTGGGAATTGTGGCGGTTGCCGCGATGGGCTGCTGAGGCAACTGCTGTGGCGCTGGTTGCGGAGCCGATGCGACCGGGGGAGAGGCAAAGGTAGCGGTGCCCTGTGGTGGCTGATAGACAGGAATGTAAACGCGCTCTAGCACGGTTGCTGGGGTGTTGAGTGCGCCACTGGCCACCGAAACGTTGGGCAAATCATCAACATTTTGGCCTGCCTGAGCCAACTTGCTCTGCTGATCGAGCACTTCGATCGAACGCTGCAAGTAGGTCAAAAATTCGCGATCGCCGCTTGCGGTTGCATTCACCTCGGCGGGAGCAGGCGTTACCGTGGCCCGATGCTGCATCCACCACCACAATCCACCCGTGACCGCTACGGCTGCGATCGCGAGTGCCATTAGAAGTTGATCAAAGGCGCGACCGCTACTGTTGACTGTTGGCTCGGGTGCTGAAGTGGTACTAAGTGCAGTCAAGTCGGCATCGTCTTTGTCGGGTTCTACAGTGGGCTCTACAGTTGCCTCTGCGGTTGGGGCGGGCGATCGCCCAAAGGCCGATAGCACCAATCCCTGAATCGACAATGCGGGAATTTCTTCTGCATCAACTGTTTCGGTTGGGAGCTGTGGGCCTCCGCCTAGTACCTGCTCCACATCGCCTAGCAATTCATCCATTAGCCGAGTGGCAGCGTCATCGGCAAAGCGTTGCGACTCGGCAGACAGTACAGCGTCGGCATCATCCAGCAGGGGCGATGGTTCCATGAGGTCATCCGACAGATCCATCACGGTGGAAGCGGAATTGGCGGGTTGAGACATAAGCACCAACAATCTCGAAAGACGGGTTGTTAAAAACGCAATTTCGGGTGAACATCACCGAGGCGATCGCGCCAGTGGAGAAAGATTTCAAGCCCTTGGGCGATCTGTCACCTCAATGTATCGCATCTCTTTGAAATGCGATCACAAAAATTGTGTCTTTTCAAGCGGTTTAGCCATAACCTCCAGCGGATATAGGGATGTCCTATCCCCTCGCTCTATCTCGTGGTGACATCGGTCGATTCACGACTCGGCAATCGCCTTGGCCTCTGCCTTTTGCCGTGCCCGAATTTCTAGATACAAAATGAGGGCGTTGATGTCGGATGGATTCACTCCACCAATGCGGCTAGCTTGCCCAATGGTGAGCGGACGCACCTGCGACAGCTTTTCGCGGGCTTCTTTGGAAAGGGTGGCGATCGCGTGATAGTCCAGGTCGGGTGCTAGGGTGCGGTTGGCTTGTCGCGTTACCTGGTCGATCTGCGCCTGTTGTCGATGCAAATAGCCAGAGTATTTGATTTCAATTTCGGCAGATTCGCGCTCGTACTGCGCCAAATTGGGATTGCCCAGCCCAAACCGGATCAGGTCTCGGTAGTGGAAGCCAGGTCGCCGCAGCAAATCCGACAGAGTGATAGAACCCTTGATGGCTTGCTGCGTTTCTGCGGCAATTGCTTGGCCAACCAGCTCATGTTCTTTGATTCGGTTGCTGTGCAGGCGCTCTTTTTCGGCGGTAATGTTGGCTTGCTTTTGCTGAAAGAGATGCCAACGGCGATCGTCAATTAATCCAATGTCGCGACCGAGGGGCGTGAGGCGCTGATCGGCATTGTCCGATCGCAGCAATAAGCGATATTCCGATCGCGAGGTGAGCATACGGTAGGGTTCGCGCAAGTCTTTCGTACACAGGTCGTCAATTAGTGTACCCAGGTAGCTTTGCTCTCGCGGAAAGACCACCATCTCCTGCCCTCGCACCAGTCGTGCCGCGTTAATGCCTGCGACCAGTCCTTGGGCGGCGGCTTCCTCGTATCCGGTGGTGCCGTTAATTTGCCCCGCGCAGAACAGCCCTTGCACCATTTTGGTCATGAGGGTGGGGTAGCACTGGGTGGCGGGAATATAGTCGTACTCCACGGCATAGGCAGGCCGCAGCATGGCACACCGCTCTAATCCTGGGAGCGATCGCAACATGGCTAGCTGAATCGGTTCGGGCAAGCCTGTGGAAAAGCCCTGCACATAAATTTCGGGTGTGTCGCGGCCCTCTGGCTCTAGAAAAATTTGGTGACTTTCTTTATCCGCAAAGCGCACAATCTTGTCTTCGATACTGGGGCAGTAGCGCGGCCCTTTGGCATCTACCCAGCCACCATAAACAGGCGACAGATGCAAATTCTCCTGAATGATGCGGTGAGTTTCGGCGGTGGTGCGGGTGAGGTAGCAGTTCATGGGCTCTCGCTCGACCCATACCTCGGGGTCAAAGCTAAACCAGCGCACCTCGGGATCGCTCGGCTGCGGCTCCAGAATATCGAAGTTGATGGAGCGGCGATCGACTCGGGCGGGTGTTCCAGTTTTCAGCCGACCCGTCTCAAACCCCAAACGGTTGAGGGTGTCGGTAAGGCCAACCGCTGCAAATTCTCCGGCGCGACCTGCCTCCATGGACTTGTTGCCTACCCAAATGCGCCCACCCAAAAAGGTTCCGGTGGTGAGGATGACGGCTTTGCAGCCAAAGGCTACTCCAAAGTAGGTTTCTACCCCAATCACTTCATCGTTGTTGCCCAGTACCAAATCTGTAACCATGCCTTCACGCACGGTTAGGTTTTCCTGGTTTTCGACGATCGCCTTCATGACGGCGGCGTATTCGCGCTTATCGGTTTGTGCACGTAAGGCCCACACGGCAGGCCCACGGGAGTTGTTGAGGATGCGCTTTTGTAAATAGGTGCGATCGGCCATTTTGCCAATCTCGCCCCCTAGGGCATCCACTTCGTGAGTGAGCTGAGATTTTGCGGGCCCCCCGACCGCTGGGTTGCAGGGTTGCCAAGCAATTTTGTCCAGGTTGAGGGTGAGCAGCAGTGTGCGGCAACCCAAACGAGCCGATGCCAGGGCTGCCTCGCATCCGGCATGTCCTGCACCCACCACCACAACGTCAAATTCATCCAAAAAATCCACAGGGGCCATAGCAACTGGCGATCGCGCATACAGATTCAGCACTCCCCATTGTAGTGCGATCGCCCCCTTCGCAGAGTAGTTGTGGTTGTTTGCAAAGGGGGAAGCACTGGCTAGGGGGTACACAAGTGGAGCGCTACACCGTGCGATCGTCAACTTCGATCGCGTCTACATTGACGGTTCGGTCTGTCAGAGCGGTGTTTGCTTGGGTTTGGGCAAGCTTGGCTTCTTTGATAGCCTGTCGCCGTTCCAGGAGCACTTGGCTGAGTCCGGCGGCTACCAGGGTAATCAACACGCCATCGTCAATCCAGCCAACGATGGGCACTACATCGGGCGAAATATCGATGGGGCTGATTAAATAGGCAAGGGCCGCAATCAGCACAACCCAGCGATATTTGGGATGGCTCATGAGCCGTTTGAAAAAATGATGGACAAAGGGTACTTTCACCGACTTATCTCTACTTGGGGGATGCGCTAACGGATGATGTTTTTTGAGAATTCTGGCTCAGTCAGAGTTCTCAAAAAAACTTGTCCTCGTGAACCTGGCGATCGCCATACTCCCATTCTGCCGAGAGTTGTGAGCGAACTCCCACACAGACGTGCCGTAGAAATCACAATCCATCTCAAGGAATAGACAAAGTTTTCCTTCTAAAAAAGAGTTTTCATTAAAAAGTTTTGGAAAAAAACCGATTGATTAAACTCAACGGGTGACAGAATGAAGGGTGGTTTGAGAAAATTCGCGTAGCACTAGCTACAAACAGTATGCTCATGACGGTGATAGAACGAGTCATGCTGGTGTGCGGAAAGATAACCAACGCCCTGAGGAGTGTAGTAACAGATGAAAAAGGTTGAGGCGATTATTCGCCCCTTCAAACTAGACGAAGTAAAAATTGCCCTGGTCAATGCGGGAATTGTGGGAATGACCGTCTCGGAAGTGCGGGGCTTTGGACGGCAAAAAGGGCAAACTGAGCGGTACCGTGGCTCAGAGTATACAGTTGAGTTTTTGCAAAAGCTCAAGGTTGAAATCGTGGTTGAAGATGATCAAGTCGATATGGTCGTTGAAAAGATTATTTCTGCGGCTCGCACTGGCGAAATCGGTGATGGCAAGATCTTCATCACTCCTGTGGATCGGATCATTCGTATCCGGACAGGAGAAGTCAATATGGAAGCGATTTAACCATTAGCTTGATTCTTCAAATTTATATACGCATGAAGCCCCGCTACGGCGGGGCTTTTGTTGTGTGCCTGGTTTTTGTGGCTAGGTTGTGTGAGCTGAGACGTTTGGCGATCGCCTCGGTTTCGCTCCAGTGCCATGGGTGAATCCCTGGTTCTTGTAAACGTCAGTTTTGGTTAAGGGCTTTTCTGAGGTTTGCGCACCGCGCAAACCTCAGAAAAGCCCATTTTTGTGTGCGCGTCGCGCACACAAAAATGGGCACTTCAGCTTATCCAGAACTCAGGTTCTTGTAAGGGTTTACTCCTCTACACGGGGACTGCCCAGTTTGCTCTAGGCACAGGTTAGTCGTTGGGCAAGAGATCGGCGAGCTGGGGCAATACGGCTTCGAAGGCGCGACCGCGATGGCTAATCGCGTGCTTGAGTTCGGCTGGCATGTCGGCATAGGTCATGCCATGCTCCGGTACGTAAAAGATGGGATCGTACCCAAACCCACCCGTTCCTGATGGAGTCTGGGCAATTTCGCCAGGGCAAATGCCTTCGGTTTGCAGGGCAATGCTGCCATCGGGACGAGCGATCGCCACTGCGCAAATAAACTGAGCGGCCCGATTGGGGTTGTCTCCCAGTTCGGTCAGCAATCGCTGGATGCGATCGCCATCGGAACTGCCATACCGTGCTGAATACAGCCCTGGTGCCCCATTCAGTGCATCTACGGCTAAGCCTGAATCATCGGCGATCGCCCATTCCCCTACGGCAAGAGCAACCTGAGATGCTTTGAGGCAGGCATTTTCGAGAAACGTGCTGCCGGTTTCCTCAATCTCTAGTTCATCTGGTTTCAGCACCAGTTCCAGAGACGGATCAGTGAGGTAGGCTTTCATTTCGGCAACTTTGCCGGGGTTTCCAGTGGCGACAACAAGGCGAGGCATAGGTAGGAGGGGGTAGGGAATAGGGAGTCGGGAGTCGGGAAGAGCTAGGGGGAGGGAGGGGTCGAGTGTAAACCCCAATCCGCGCCCGTGTGGTACATCGCCCCAGCCCTAACCCGGTGGGTGGGTTGGCATGGAGCGGTTAACCCCTTGCGGGGGGTCTGGGGGAGTTGAGTCCCTCAGAAAGCGGGGGAACTGGGGGAAGTCCCCCGAAGCGGGGTTTTTGGACTTGGGAAGGGGGGTAGGGGCTAGGGTGGGCGGTGCCCACTGGATGAGTTAGGTGATCTCAAATATGGCTGGCCCAGTCTTTGGCCCAGGCGAGGTTTTCTTGGACGCGATCGCTGGTTGCCGCTTCGGAGTAGAGGCGCAGGACGGGCTCGGTGCCGCTAAAGCGCACGAGTAGCCAGCTTTGGTCTGCTAGTTGAAACTTGTAGCCATCAATGGAAAGAACATCGGTGACGGCCTGACCTGCAATGGTTTTGGGAGGGTTGGTTTGTAGTTGTTGAACGAGGCGATCGCGCGCATCCATGCCAGCCAGGGGCAAATCGATGCGATCGTAGCTGGAGTTGAAGCCCGTTTTTTGTTGGAGGTCGGCGTATTGCTCACTCAGGTCTTTGCCCGCCATGAGTACCGCCTCCAGCACATACAGCGCCGAGAGCAGGGCATCGCGCTCGGGAATGTGGTTGCCGTAGCCAATGCCGCCCGACTCTTCGCCCCCCAAAAAGACGTGAGATTCCAACATGCGATCGGCAATGTACTTGTAGCCGATCGGCGTTTCGTACAGGGATAGGTTGTGTAGTTTGGCTACCAGGGGAATTAGGTTGGAGCCGCTAATGGTTTTTACAATTTCGCCTGTAAAACCGCGATGGGTCGCCAAGTGTTGAATCAACACTGGAATGAGGACTTGAGAGCTAAGGAAATTGCCTTGCCCATCCACTGCAGCAATGCGATCGCTGTCTCCATCAAATACCAGACCCACCACCAGCTCGTTGCTCTGGCGCTGGTAGGTTTTGATTTGTGCGAGTAAATCTGGCAAGTAGCGGGGTAGCGGCTCTGGTGCGCCACCACCAAACAGCGGATCTGCCTCTCCATTCAATTCGTGAATGGGGGTTCCTAGCAGGCGCTCCAGCCCGCTAGCCGCCGCTCCATGCATTACATCGGCAAACACAACCAGGCTGCCGTCTTGAATGGCTTGGCGCAGTTGTCCCACGTCTACCTTGGCGCTTAGCCCTTCGCAATAGCTGTGCCAGGGATTAAAGGTTTGCAGGGAACCGGGAGTTTTGTCGGTTGGCAGATCTTGGCCCAACAAGGCTTCGACGTGCTTGGTTACCTCGGGCGGAACCGAGCCGCCAAAACCACCTTTGATCTTAAGACCGGAGTAGGCAGCGGGATTATGGCTGGCGGTAATGACGATCGCCCCTAGGGCATTTTCTTGCTTGGCTGCCCAGCTAAAGGCGGGTGTGGGGGCAAAGCACTCCGATAGCAGCACATCAAACCCAACGTTGCGAATCGATTCGGCTGCGACCTGCGCAAACTCTGGAGACAAAAAGCGGCGATCGTAACCCACGATGATCGTGCGGTTGGGCGTGGTGTTGCCATAAATTTGCTCAAGGGCGATCGCTGCTCGGGGAGCCACCTGCATTACCCGCTCAAAGGTAAAATCGGCAGCAATCATGCCGCGCCAACCATCGGTGCCAAAGATAATGGGCTTTTGAACAAACGATGCCGGAGAGAGTTTATCTGCCATATCAACTTGCCTTAGGGTTGGAAAGAAAACCGAATCGAACTGACGCTGGATCGAAGATGGATGGAAGCGTTATCTAGTGCCTCGTTTCCCAACGTGCCGTGGTGGATGCGCGATGGACATTATGGACACTGAATGTTGCCATCTTGAACAAACACAACGCGCGAAGCCCTAGGCCACTCAACCACCTAAGAGGCTTGGGCGGATGGATGCAACTCCCTTGCCATTTTAATCATGGTGAGTTGGGTCGCACCATGGCCGTTGTACAAGACATCCCTGAAATCATCAAAACTTTGCCAAATGGATAATTTAGTTTGGAAATTAGGGATTAGCGCAATTTTAGTCCTGTTTTCCCATTGCTCCGCAGGTGGCGAGGGGGCTATGAACAGCAGAGCTTCTTTTTATAGAGCTTTCACGCAATTCCGACCGTGACGTTTTGCGTCTAGCAATGCGGCTTCTGCCCGTTCCAATACGTCCCATGCGGTGGTGTCGCGATTGGGGTCTTGCTGGGCAACCCCTAGGCTAGTGGTGATTTGAATTGAGCCATGGGGCGCTGCAAAAGACACGCCACGGATTGATTGTTGCAGTCGTTCAGCAACCTCGACGGCCAGCTCTAAAGACGTATCGGCGAGTAGGATGACGAACTGTTCGCCGCCGTAGCGATAGATTGGGGTTTCTTTGCGGAGGTGGTGCTGGAGCCGAGCCGCTAAGGTTTTGAGCACGCTGTCGCCGACGGGGTAGCCGTAGCTATCGTTCACAAGCTTAAAGTAGTCAATGTCGCAGATGAGCAGGCTAAAAGGCGGTTGGTCGATCCAGAGGGCTTTGCTGCTGCGACGTTTCAGTTCTCGGTCGAGGGCTTCGCGGGCCAAACAGTGGGTAAGAGGATCGCGATCGCTCTCATACATCGTGGTGCCTGCGAGAACTCCGTTGCTGTCTAGCCAGGGGAGGGGAGTTTGGTAGCCCTGAAGCTGAGTGAGGGCGATCGCCACATAATCCATCGTTTGGCTAACGATTTGCACCGTTTCCAATGCGTAGGCGTGGGCGGCATCGGTTGTGATCAAGCACACCATGCCAAAAAACTTGGCCTGCAAAAATAGGGGAACCAGGAGCAGTGACGAGGCTTGCAGTTGATGCAGCAGCTTGCGCAAGCCTTCGGTGGTGTCGCTTAGGGGTTCAATCCATAGATAAGACACGCCATCCTGCACAAATAAATCGGCGGCATCTCGCCAGCCAGCCAGGGAGGATAGTGGTTCTGGATCGTTGGGCTCTGTTCGTGCCCAGTCGGCTACGACATCCACATGCTGGGTGAGGTGTAGCAGCAATACGCGATCGCTCCCAAATTCTTGTCCCAGTTCTGCCAACATTTCTTGCACTACGAGGTCGGGCACCAGTCGCGAGTTGAGCAAATGGGCCATGCGTCCCATCATGGCCATATGTTGACGCGACTGCTCAAGCTTGTCGTGCCAGTACACCATGCCGTAGGCTAAGCCCAGCTCTGCCATCCGAGCTTTGAGGGATTGTAGTTCTGCCTCTGTCCAGCCCTGAATGGTGGTGGAAAAGAGGGCAACCGCCGCGTCCGACGATTCCATCGATGGCGTAGGTTGTAGGGGGCGGCGTAGTTCCAGTACTAACTGCAGCGAACCCTGCCACCCCGGCGTTTCTAACTTGAGGGTAATTTCGGGAGACACGACAGGAACAATGAGCGAGCCGGATGCGAGCTGCACCATTTGAGGCGATCGCCATTGATCTGTTAGCCACAAGGGCAACTGCGTGAGTCGAAACAGGCGGGCCGATGTTTCGAAATCGGAGGAAGTTTCTGCGTCGCTGAGTTCAGATAGATTTGACGTGGATATTCCTTCGGCAAGCTCATCCCAAAATCCTGGTGTTGCATGAACTTGTGCCCTGCCAGCGCGCTGATCAATATGCGACCAGAGCGCACACTCGGCCTGGTAGGTTTGCGCGATCGCCCCCACCGCCTGTTCCAGTAGCCAATCTACAGAATCTAGCCTATCCACGGCATTGCCAAATGATTTGGACGTTCAGTCATCCCCTTGTTTCATGCACCCACCGTTGCCTGTTGGCTATTCGTCCGTCAAGCCAGGCAAATCTACCTTATCGGCAATGGCCGGATCCTGCTTGCGCTTTGGCTTCATATTATTCATTGCGACAGCCTGAGCCTGAGCCAAAATCTTTTGAATTTCGTCAGGCGAGAGGTTCCGCTCCGGTTTGGGTGCGGGAGGCGCACTCGCTTGGCCCTGCCGAGGTCGATCTGACCACCCGCATTTCATACAGACCTGGCGACCCGATGATTTTAGAGGAGGGCCCAGGCGATGGCTACACTTAGGACAAGTCTCTAAAGGCATGATTCTTACCGTTCAAACACAGTGGCCGTTAAACAAGAGGATGAAAAGGTGCAAGCCTTAGGTTGCCCTATTTGGCTCGCAATCTTGTCACACCTGTTTGCTGGTACTGCATTGCGATGATTGGGTTTGTTCCATTGTGCCTGAGTTCTCGCGTTTTGGGGCGATCGCCTTTGGCTGCATGACCACTCGGCTCAAATGCTCCAAGCGCCCCTAGGGTGGTTGTCAAACATTGGGGAAACGGCCTTCGCAAGATGGATAAGGGGGATTCAAACCGTTCATCCAGAATTGAAGCGCTCCATGAGCGATCGCAACCGAATCTTCATGGATACATACCAGGGAAACTGGTAATGCTCGGCCATCAGCCAGCCCATCATCAATAAGTGAATAACAAACGTGCCCAACACCCATACCACCGGAAACCAAGACAACGGACTGTTTGGCAACGGCGGAAAAGCATAGACCGACAGCCCAACAATCAACGGCGGCAACAGCACGATCGCGCCACCCATGAGCCACAGCACCGACTGAACTCGCTGATCCTCCCAACGAGTTGATTGCCAAGTGCGCCCGTTCCACCACCAGGAAATCGGTTGAGAACTATCTACAACCTCCACCGTTTGGGATTCTAGGTTGGTAGAAAACATGTGACGACAAAAATTGCAGGCAAAGGCATCCATCAGCACTAAGCTGGCAATGTCTCCATGTCGGCAGATCGGACATAGATAAGAGCCATCCAGGCTGAGGGGGCGATAATCCGGCGTGATGCGAGCCTTCATAGTTGAGAAGCAGGAGAGAGAGGGCGAGAACCAGATGGGCTTAGCAAACAGTCCAAACTCGGGTACTGGAATTTGTATCACTAAACCTGTGCATAAATCAGTGCGGCGTTCAACAGGGGCAACCTAACTCAGCCAATCAAAACTCAACCAATCGAATGCCATGAGTCTAACCTGTGCCCTGTTGAGATGTTGCACGACTGCTCTGGTACTACCCTATTCCTACTACAACATTCCAATTTCGGTTGCAGAACTTCCAATAGTCCTTATAATCTCTCGTCCATTTTCTTCCAGCACAACAACGGGTTCGGGGCCACTGCTGTCGATTCGCTTGACTAAGACTTGGCCTCCTGCGAGATAGTCACCTACGGTGGCGGTACGGCTGTTCGCTTCTCCGGGGACTTCGGCAATCAGGCTCAGGCGATCGCCCACCTGAATAAAGCCGCTAATTTGAATCCGCTCCGCCATGATGGGCAGGGGAGCCACCATCGGTACAGCGGGCACATTGGCTGTTGGTGCAGGCTGAAAAGCGCTCAGCGGCGGTGGTGGTGGCGCAAGGAGTGGCACGGTAGACACCACCGGAGCCGGTGGCGCGACGGGGGCCACGGCTGGTTTTGGCAGCACTTCTTCCTGTCGAGTTGGAATGCTAGGAGAGGGAATCACCACAGCTTGATCGGCAACGGAGACAAAGGGATCCGTTCTGCCAGAGGCAATGGATGCGCTTTGCCCCCCTGCCCCCCTGCTCCTGAGCAGCTCGTCGGGCAGGTTGCCTGTCACCGCCGATGTAGACCTCAAAGTGGCGGAGTCTGGTGGGGCGATGGGGCGCATCGTGGATGATGCCGTTGGTACTGTTGTGCCAGCAGCTTCTGATTGAGAGGATTCTGCTTGCGAAGGAGCTTGGGCCGATCGCCCACCGCAGCTAACCAATAGCCCACTCACCCCAATGATCATGAGTCCTAGCCAAATGCGGTTCGCCATGCCACTGCTCCCAATCCTGTATTAACCCGTGTTAGCTACCCAACAGGATACTCATACTCTTCAGAAGCAGATCACTTTTTTGGAGGATGTTTTTGGGATGTTGTTTTAACCCATCGCTCTGCTGAACGATGCATGGCCATCGCCGCATGGAAAAAGAAGGTAACCGGGAGCCATTCCACAGTTACCTTCCTTTCCATTATGAGGTTTGAGTCGGGATGACAGGATTTGAACCTGCGACATCCTGCTCCCAAAGCAGGCGCGCTACCAAGCTGCGCTACATCCCGTTTTCGCCAAACACCAGTATAGCCTGTTTTGGCAAAACGTTTGCTCAACTGTCATGAACTTCTGCTGTCATGAACTTCTGCGAATAGGACAATCCTGCAAAGCCAAGCGCCTGCGCCTATGATAGAGAGTGCTCCTTCGTCGAGTTGGTAAAATCCTTATGGCTGCTGCCTCCCGCCCACCACTGCACTTGCAATATTGGGATATTGACCACTTGCCTGGAGTGTCCGCAGCCTACCGTCAGCAATTGCGAGACTGTGGAATTCACAACACCCGCCAACTGTTGAGCGCTACAGCCACGCCGCAAAAGCAGCAGGCGCTGGCTGGCCAGCTACAGCTGCATTGGCATCATGTCGCCAAGTGGAGCGCGTTGGCCAACTTGGCACGCATTCCATCAGTGGGCGATCGCTACTGTGGGCTATTGCTCCACGCAGGTATTACCTCAGTGGAACAGTTGGCTCAGCTGCCGCCTCAACAGGTGTATCGACAGGTACTACGGTTAAACGTGGCAACCTTTCAGCGCAAAGATCTGTGTCCTTCGCTGGAGGATGTACTGCTATGGGCTCAGCAGGCCAAGTTGATCGAATCAGCCATTCAAGCGCGATCGCTCAATCGGGGTACCAAAACATTCCCTTAATGCCCTCTGGATCGGGCATAAACCCAAGTCCACGGTAAAAATCAATCACATGCGGATCGGCAAACAGCGTAATGTTGCTGATGTCTTCGCTGCGAAGTTTCTTAATCATATATTTCATCAGGGCTTTACCCATACCTTTGCCCTGGTAGTCGGGATGCACAACAACATCCCAAATCGTGGCATTAAAGGCGTGGTCCGACGTTGCACGGGAAAAACCAACCAAGCGGCGCTGGGCTCCTCGTTCTTCCCACATGGAAACCACCAAAAAGCTGTACTGAATTGCCTTTTTGACTTTGCGCAACGGACGACGCGACCAGCCTACGGCATCACACAGCTCTTCCAACTCGTACAGGTCAATCTCGCGATCGGTAGAAAACAGGATGCGAGAGCCCGAGCTGGTGGTCATGCTGGCAGCCGTTGTGCCTTCCGCCTGACCTGGCCTGGGTGTAGCGGCAGTGTCTGTTGTACTAAATAAGCTTTTCCAAAAACCCATGCCAATGCAGTGCAGACGATAATACGTTTAAGACGGTACTAGCTAGTATATCTGTGTATTCTCTACTCCGGTGGGCATGCTTAAGCCAATAGACTTGCAGCAATCCAGAGTTTTTTAGCAAGCTATGCGATTCTACTGCTATTTTTTGAGAAATTGATCACCGTTTTAGGGTTTTCTAGTAAGAAGAGATTTCGCCAGATCCTGCCCATCGGGGCTCCGCATGCAGACCTTACCTATGGCCTCGGGTTTAAAACCATCGACATTAGAACTGCTTAAGCGCTTCAATCGGGCGTTTCCCCAGTTTTATGAGCAGTTTGTGAGTAGTGAAATTCAGTTGCAAAATTTGCGGTTGGCATATCAGCTATACCGCACCAAGCAGGCTGTGATTGAGCTGAAGCCGGAAGGCACCAAGAGTGCCTTGCACTTTGCCTATCGCAACCAGTCGTTTTTGCTAAGCGATATTTTTGGGGTGTTGGCGGCCTATGGACTCACCATTCACAGCTTGAGTTTGTACGGGCAGATCTATCCTCCCATGCTGGTATTTATCAAGCTGGTGGTATCGCGTGGCGGCAAGGTGCTGACCGACAAAACAGCCGAAAATGTGTGCCGGGCGATTCGTGAGGCGCTAGCGGGTCGGTTTGAAGTGGAAGAAATGCTGGCGGTTGAGTTTAACCTGGATGCAGGCTTGGAGCAGGTTGAAACGGAGTTCTACGTTGATCCGGTGTTTCATTTGCCGGCGCTGCTTATTGAGGCCGATAACCAGCCGGGACTGTTCTACAAGGTGATGTATGCCATTTGGCAGGAAGATTTGCTGGTGGTGAATGCAAACTTGCTGGTGTGGCGGGGGCGCACGCGATTGATCTTGTACCTGTTGGGGCCAAACGAGAACCTGATTCCCGAATATTTGGGTCAAAAGATTGCAGAGAGTGTGCGCCAGCGCTTGTTGGGACGGCGCTTTTAAGCCTTGCGTTGGCTGTGGAGGGAGGGATATGTGGCTGCGATCGCCCTCCTCATGCCGCGATACTGCCGAGATGGAATAGAAATCGCCTACGGGCGTTTCATTTTATTCAAAATTGGGCTAACTAGGCCAAGACAGGCGTAACGTTAGTGGCGGTTTTGGCTATGGGCAGTTGGGCACTCCGGCGATCGCACTTAGGAATTTTGTCATTGGCAGCGTTGCTAGTGTGTGCTGGGCTGACGATGTGGCGGCGAGAGGCGGCCCAGTCATCGGAGGCAATGGCTCTGCTGGAGCCATTGCCCCAAGACTCACTGATTCAAAGTTTTTTCAATCAATCGCAGTCGTCGCTCTATCGCGATCCCTACCGACAGCAAGAGCGCTTGGGCGATGACCTGGAGCAAGTTATCGTCGATGCGATCTTGTCGGCTCAAATGTCGGTAGATGTTGCGGTGCAGGAGTTGCGCTTGCCCCGAATTGCCGAGGCGTTGCGCGATCGCGCTGAGGCAGGGGTGCGGGTGCGGGTGATTTTGGAGAACAACTACAGCCGCCCCACCAGTAGCCTGCGGCCTCAGGATGTGGCTCAACTGGAATCGCGCGATCGCGCCCGTTACGAAGAGAATTTACGACTAATTGACCAAAATCAAGACGGCACCCTATCGGCTCAAGAAATTGCCCGCAACGATGCCCTGGTGATTTTGCAGAAGGCTGGCATTCCCATAATTGATGATCGGGCAGATGGTTCACGCGGCAGCGACCTGATGCATCACAAATTTGTGGTGGTGGATGAGCGTACGGTGGTGGTAGGCTCGGCCAACTTTACCCTGTCCGATATTCATGGCGATTTTTCCTCACCCGAGAGCCGGGGTAATCCAAATCATGTGCTGCGCATTCACAGCGCAACGGTGGCTCAAGCCTTTACCAGTGAGTTTAATCTGATGTGGGGAGATGGGCCGGGGGGACAGCCCGACAGCCTGTTTGGTTTGCAGAAGCCAGCGCGATCGCCCCAATCGGTGCCCCTGGCTCCCGACTCGGCATTGATGATTCAGTTTTCGCCGCAATCTTCAACCAAAAATTGGTGGGAGAGCACCAATGGCCTCATTGGGCGATCGCTCTATAGTGCAGCGCACAGCATCGATTTGGCCTTGTTTGTGTTTAGCGATCAACGGTTGAGCTATGTGCTAGAGAGCAAGCAGAAAACGGATGTCAGCATTCGGGCGCTGGTGGATGAAAGCTTTGTGTACCGTCCCTACAGCGAAGCGCTGGACTTGATGGGGGTGGCGTTGCCCAACAATGCCTGCAAGTTTGACGCTGGCAACAAACCTTGGGAGACTCCCTTGCAGACCGTGGGTACGCCTCAGCTTCCGGCAGGCGATCTGCTGCATCACAAATTTGCCGTGGTCGATGGACACACGGTGATCATGGGTTCTCAAAACTGGAGCGAAGCTGCCAATCACCAAAATGATGAGAATGTGTTGGTGATTCGCAATGCCACGGTAGCGGCTCACTTTCAGCGAGAGTTTGAGCGGCTGTATCAAGATGCAGTGCTAGGGGTGCCAGAGGCGATCGCCACCAAAATTCAACAAGAGAACGCCCGCTGCAACCTGTAGCCGAACCTGTCGCAAAGCTGTGGTCAAACCGATAGCCAGAATCGTTGGAATGCCGACGTGAGCATCCAACCTTGAGGGCGATCGCCCGCTTGCTTTGTTTCCCATCTTTGGGTGTGTTTCAAATCTGTCGGTCTAGAACATCCCCAAATCTTCGTTATGCTGAAGGAGATTCAGCCTAGTGCTGAGAGCGTGTTTGGCTAAATGTAGCCTGAAACGCTGGATCAACTTTTATCCTTGGGCCTAACGTTCTGGTTTATGACTCAATCGACGCGCATTTGCATTTTGGGTGGGGGGTTTGGTGGCCTGTACACGGCCCTTCGCCTGAGCCAATTACCGTGGAGCAAGCAAGAAAAGCCTGAGATTGTGTTGGTGGATCAGCGCGATCGCTTCTTGTTCTCACCCTTGCTGTACGAGTTATTGACGGGTGAGCTGCAAACCTGGGAAATTGCACCGCCATTTAGCGAGCTATTGGCGGGTACGGGGGTGCGCTTTGTTCAGGCTGCTGTTCGCGGAATTGATGTGAACACGCGCACGGTGTATTTCGACGATGCGCCGGAACTGACCTACGACCGCCTAGTGCTGGCTTTGGGTGGCGAAACGCCCATGTCGATGGCTCCGGGTGTGGCTGAATATGCCATTCCCTTTCGCACCATTCAAGATGCGTATGCGGTGCAGGAACGGCTCCGGGTGCTGGAAGCTACGGATACCGACAAAATTCGGGTGGCAATTGTAGGTGCGGGCTATAGCGGTGTTGAGTTGGCCTGCAAGCTGGCCGATCGGTTAGGCGATCGCGGACGGTTGCGCCTGGTGGAACTCAGCGATCAAATCTTGCGCACCTCCACCGACTTCAACCGCGACGCTGCCCAAAAGTCATTGGAAAAGCGTGGCATTTGGGTTGATTACGAAACCAAAGTGACCTCGGTTCAGAGCGATTCCATTTCGCTTGAGTTTCGCGGCGAAGTTGACACCATTCCCGTCGATCTAGTGCTGTGGACGGTGGGCACCCAAATTAGCGACGCGGTGAAACAATTACCCTTGCAGCACACAACCCAAGATCGACTGGTGGTGGCTCCAACGCTGCAAGTCCCCGACCATGAGGAGATTTTTGCGTTGGGAGATGCCGCAGAATGCATTGATGCTGACGGTCAATTGGTGCCCAATACGGCTCAAGCCGCGTTCCAACAGGCTGACTACACCGGATGGAATGTGTGGGCCTCGCTAACGGGGCGACCTCTGTTGCCGTTCCGCTATCAAAGCATTGGCGAAATGATGACGTTGGGAACCGACAACGCCACGCTAACGGGCTTGGGCTTTAAGCTAGAAGGCCCATTGGCCCATGTGGCGCGTCGGGTGGCCTACCTGTACCGCATGCCCACCTTCGACCATCAGCTCAAGGTTGGGCTGAACTGGATTACAAAGCCGTTGCAGGATTTGCTCACATCCGGCTAATTGAGCCTAGTTTGAATTCGATTTACCTGGCGCAGTATCGGCATTGATGGTGCGCTTTTTTGCATAGCAGGACAGAACTCATGTCTCTTGCGATCGCCCTTCCACGACTGCTGCTCTGAAATGCGGCTACACAGCTAGGAGTGAAACGAATGCCCCCTCAGCCGACACTCTATGACACTCCTGTGATGTCAATGAGCCAAGGCTTGGGCATGGTGCTACAGTTGAAAATCATCCAACTGAAATGGGTATGAGCGATCGCAAACCAAGGGTCATCTTTTTCGATGCGGTGGGTACGCTGTTTGGCGTGCGGGGGAGTGTTGGGCAAATTTACGGCGACTTGGCGCGACAATTTGGCGTAGAGGTGGACGCCACCGCGCTGGATCACGCCTTCTTCACCAGCTTCAAGGCGGCCTCTCCGCTGGCCTTTCCGGGGGTCAATGCCGATGAGGTGCCTGAGCGAGAGTATGCGTGGTGGTGGGCGATCGCCGCAGAAACGTTTCAACATGTCGGCGTATTAAACCAATTTGGTGACTTTGCCACCTTCTTCAGCGCGTTGTACGATCACTTTGCCTCGGTCGAGCCGTGGTATGTGTATCCCGATACTGAAAAGACGCTGAACCACTGGCGCGAACAAGGGGTAGAACTGGGCATTGTCTCCAATTTCGATTCTCGAATTTATGCGCTGCTGCCGCTCCTGGGATTGGATCACTATTTCGACACCATCACCATTTCCAGTGAGGTAGGTGCGGCAAAGCCCGATACCAGGGTGTTTGAATCGGCCTTGCAAAAGCACGACTGCACGGCAGAGGTGGCCTGGCATGTGGGCGATAGCTTTCGAGAAGATTATGAAGGAGCCAAGGCGGCTGGTATTCGTGCCATTTGGCTAAAGCGTCCCGAACCCATTGGCTAAGGTTCTCTACAAGATTCTCGACAACGTGTGCTGGGGAGACAGAGAGCGAAATGGCCCTGGGTGTGGTTAGTCATGTGTCGCTAAGGGTGAGCGATCGCGATCGCTCTGAGCAGTTTTACAACCCGATTCTGCAATTTTTGGGATATCGCCCAGTAGCCCGCAATACCGAATTCACGCAGTGGTGGTCGCCGCAGGCTGGAGCGTTTACGCTCTCCTTTACGGCTGAGGCTGCCCATCCTGCCCCAGCAAAAGCGCTGGGGTTGCATCACCTGGCGTTTCATGCGGAGTCGCGTCAGCAGGTGGATACGCTGTACGAACTGCTGCAAGCCCTAAAGGCCCATGTTCTGAGCGCACCCATGGAAGCGAGTGCCCAGGCAGGTTATTACGCCGTGCTATTTGCCGATCCCGACGGCATTCAGCTAGAACTGGTGTTTGTGGAAGAGTAAGGTCAGAAGTTTGGGAAATGGGCGTTGCATCTTGCCCTTGCGCAGCGGTTTTCTGGGGAAATAGAGACGGTCGAATTGAGTCCAGCAGAAGCGCCATCACCAGAACTTGGAAACCCAAACCGACTTAATATTTCGCAAATTTTATTTACACTGAAAGGGTAGACCTGGAAGTTTGGTGTGATGTTGCATCCTACCCAACGCGCAAAGTTAGACGAGAGCGACGATACGCTGTTTTATGACGCGCCTCGGTTTGTCACTCATGTGGATGAGGGGTTTATTCAACAGCTGACGGATCTGTATCGCGATCGCCTCAAACCCAACACGCGCATTTTTGACATGATGAGCAGCTGGGTTTCGCACCTGCCGGATGACATTCCCTTTGACCATGTAGAGGGGCATGGACTGAATGAGGAAGAGTTGGCCAAAAATCCCCAGTTGGATCACTACTTTGTGCAAAATCTAAACCAAAAGCAGCTTTTGCCATTGGAAGATGCCTCGTTTGATGCGGTGCTGAATACGGTTTCGGTGCAGTACCTACAGCGGCCAGAGGCGGTCTTTGCCGAAATTTACAGAATTCTCAGACCGGGTGGGATTGCGATCTTTAGCTTTTCTAACCGCATGTTCTATCAAAAGGCGATCGCGGCTTGGCGAGAGGGCAGTGAGCAAGATCGGGTGGAACTGGTGAAATCCTATTTCAATGCGATCCCTGGCTTTCGCAAACCTGAAGTGATTGCCAAACAATCTAACGTGCCTAGCGTGTTGCAAATGCTGGGCTTTCCCGGTGGAGATCCTTTCTACGCAGTAATCACCCAAAAAGAGCCTTAACTTGCGAAGAAGCTTCCCCTGTTGCGTACGCGTGCGTACACGACAGGGGAGGATTTGAGGGCTGAGCCCGAAAAATAATCCAAAAGCGTAAGCCCTGTGGATGTTCGGTAGGGTGGGTAAGCTTAGCTGACACGGTACAGCACGTCGGGCTGGCGCAGTGCTTTGAGATCGCTGCATCCACTGCACAGCAAGGCCGTTGTTAGCTCTGCGATCAACATGGTGGCAAGTTCGTGTAAAACGGCTTCGGATTGCACGGCTGCTTGAAGGAACGGCAGGGCTAATCCACCCAAATCGGCCCCAAGCGCGATCGCCTTTGCGACATCCAACCCGTTGCGCAGGCCACCTGATGCAATGAGAGGAATCGTGGGCGCGATCGCCCGAATGCTAGTAAGGCAGTCCGCCGTGGGAATGCCCCATGCCGCAAACGTATTGCCCAAACGCCGCTGGATTGGGTCGGCGGCCCGTTCGCTTTCGACCCGTGCCCAAGAGGTGCCGCCAGCCCCAGCCACATCAATGGCGCTCACTCCGGCATCCAGCAAGCGTTGCGCCATTTTGGCAGAAATGCCGTTCCCAACTTCTTTAGCAATGACGGGAATGGGCAGGTGGCGGCACAGCGTTTCAATTTTGGGCAGGAGACCGCGAAAGTTGCGATCGCCCTTGGTTTGTACGCATTCCTGTAAAGGGTTTAGGTGCAGGATGAGCGCATCGGCCTCCAGCCAATCCACGACTCGTTGGCACTCCTCTAATCCATAGCTGTAATTGAGCTGCACCGCACCCAAATTGGCAAACAGCAAAACATCGGGGGCAATGGCCCGTACCGAAAAGCTAGGCACCACATCGGGATTTTCGATGGCGACCCGCTGCGACCCCACCCCCATGGCAAAGCCAAAAATCTGCGCTACTTCTGCCAGACGAGTGTTGATGGTACGAGCCAAGTCGGTTCCTCCCGTCATGGACGAAATTAACACAGGAGCCTGAAGTGTCTTGCCTAAAAACTGGGTTGATAGGTTGACTTCGTTGTAATCCAACTCAGGCAAGCAACAGTGGTTAAAGCGGTACCGTTCTAACCCACTGGTGGTGGTTTGAGTTTGCACATCGGCTTCCAGGCAAACGCGAATGTGTTCGGCTTTGCGGGCCTGGGTAACGGCGGCGGGCGCGATCGCCTCGGATTGGGCTTCGGTAAGCCAGTTGGAGGAATTAGCGACGTTTGCGTTCACCTGAATTCGTTTTGGTACGGGTCAATAAAAATTCATGCTTGTTTAGCTAGTTTCCCATGAGACGGAACCCCGCTTAAAACCTAGGCAACATTGCGCAACATGACTGGGCAGCAGGAGATGGATGTTGATATTTTTCGGAACATACCAAACGATAGCGGTAGCTACCTAAGTTGGCGTGGGAACGCTAAGTCTGTACGTTGGGCATGAACTGGTATGGGTTTCCTGATTGCGGGCTGTGTTGGATTGGTCGTTGGTGTGGCGCTGTTTTTTGTGCAGCGAAATTACAACCACAAAGCTAGAGCACTCAAAGGCGCACGTAGTGCCACCGTGGCTGAACTCAGCGCGATGGCAAAAGAAGTGGCGCAAGAAATTGGCGGCGGAAGCTGGCGCGATTATGTGAAGCTGGCGGGCGATGTTGTGTGCGATCGCCCTCTCACCTCGGAACTGAAGCAAGAACCCTGCGTGATATATCGCATGAGTGTTCGGCGGGAATATGAGGAGACAGTGACCCGCAAGGACAGCGAGGGTAAAACGGTGACCGAAACCCAGCGTGGCTCGGAAACGGTATCGAGCAATGAGCAGCGGACTCCGTTCATTTTGCGCGATCGCTCTGGCGATATTTGGGTTGATCCCGATGGTGCCCAGGTGGAGTTAACGACTGTGCTGGATGAATTTCGCCCTGAAAGCGCTGGAGGCCTCATTTCCTATGGCCGCTTCTCGCTGGCGATTGGCAATATTGGCGGTGGTCGGCGTACCTTGGGCTATCGCTACTGCGAGTCGGTGTTGCCGCTGCATCGTCGGGCTACGATCCTGGCGGCTGTGTCCGATCAGGGCGATCGCCTGACCCTATGCCGTCCCGATGATTCCACCAAGCCCTTTATGATTTCGCTCAAGTCGGAAGCCGAGTTAACAAAAGCGGCTGAGCAAGGAGCTAAGTATGCAACCTATGGGGCGATCGCCTCGGTTGGCCTGGGGGCTGTGCTGCTGCTCGTTGGCTTAGTGAAGATCATTCTCTAACGCCAGTTTCGGTTAAGGTTGTTCTAAGGTTTGCGCGCCGCGCAAACCTTAGAACAACCCATTTTTACGTACGCAACCCGCACACAAAAGTGGGCACTTCAGCTTATCCATGAAACTCACGTTATCGAAGGGTGGATCATGATCACAGCAGGAAGGGAGTGCTTCATGCTGTGGCTGCCAGAACGTTACTAAATTCCAAAAAATACGATTGCCATACGGCTTGTGGCGGCGTTTGGGTTCCCTTCCTTCTGTAACCGCGCCGCCTTTTGCTATATTCTGGCAACATTAATAGGGCTGATATGTTTGGGCTTCGGATGGGTGTGCCGTGCCCCATCCCTGCACGAACCCTTGAGAGTGAGTGGAGTTGTTTCAGTCCTAATTGTGGGAGTCGTGCCCTAGGCTAGCGTTTGCTCCCTTGCTCTGCTTCTTTGAAGGGCTCTATTTGAAGGGATCTAAGTGATCAGTACAGTTTGAGCCGACCTCAGTTAACCCAATGCGATGGTCATGGATACGGGCAAAGTTTACATTGTGGGAGCAGGCCCAGGAAGCCTGGAATATTTGACGGTGCGGGGCTACTCCTTGATTCAACGTGCCGAAGCCGTCGTGTACGATGCCCTGATCGATTCGGCGCTCTTGGATCTGGCTCCAGCCCATTGCGAAACTTACGATGTGGGTAAGCGCGGTGGTCGCCCTAGCCTAAAACAGCCAAAGATTGATCAACTGTTGGTGGATCTATGCCAACAAGGAAAGGTGGTGGTTCGGCTCAAGAGTGGCGATCCCTTCATTTTTGGTCGCACGGCATCCGAAATTCAAGCGCTGCGATCGCACAACCTACCTGTTGAGCTTGTTCCCGGCATTTCTTCCGCTCTGGCGGCTCCATTGTTTGAAGGCATTCCGCTCACCGATCCCACCATGAGTCGCTGTGTGGTACTGCTGAGCGCTCACGAACCAGACCGGCTCGATTGGGAAGCGCTAGCCCGCATGGATACGCTGGTGATTCTGATGGGGGCGCAGCAGCTTGGTACGATTGTGCAGCAGTTGATGAACCGAGGGCGATCGCCCCAAACCCCTGTGGCAGTTACCCGCTGGGCGGGGCATCCCCAGCAGCAAACCTGGACGGGGACCCTGCAATCGATTCAGCAGGTCACGGCACATCAGCCGTTGTCGCCTGCCATCATTACAATTGGTGAAGTTGTGAGCCTGCGTCCCTATCTAATTCCGGCCTCCCCATCACACAATAGGTACACAACGTTTCATTCTTCTGCCGACGTTTCTTCCTTGCCTGTGTCTGATTCCATCCGTTCTGCCTCTTCTGCGCCTGCTCCGTCTGCCTCGCTTCCACTCCATGGTAAAACTGTCCTCATTACCCGGTCGGCGGGTCAGTCAAGCCAGTTTGCCGAACTGCTGATGGCGCAGGGTACCCATGTGCTGGAAATGCCAGCAATCGAGATCGGCCCTCCCTCAAGTTGGGCTGCGCTGGATGATGCGATCGCTCAGATCCACCGCTTCCAGTGGCTTGTGCTAACGTCCACAAATGGGGTGGATTATTTCTTTGAGCGTTTGGCTCAGCAAGAAAAAGATGCGCGGGCCTTGGCAGGGATCAAGTTGGCTGTTGTGGGCAAAAAAACTGCCCAACGGCTTCATGACTATGGCCTTCGTCCTGACTTCATTCCACCGGATTTTGTTGCAGATTCACTGGTGGAGCATTTTCCTGATTCGCTGGTGGGCTGCTCCATTCTGTTTCCTCGGGTCGAAACGGGCGGACGCGATGTGTTGGTGAAGTTGTTTCGAGACCAGGGTGCAGCGGTGTCGGAGGTATCTGCCTACCAATCGGACTGTGCTACGACCTTGCCAAACGAGGTGCGGACTGCCCTAGAGCAACGTACGCTGGATGCGGTCACGTTTGCGAGTTCCAAAACGGTGAAGTGCTTTCAGCACATTTTGCATCAGGCTAATGTGTCATTGCCTGATTCCTGTGCTGTGGCATCGATTGGCCCGCAAACAACGACAGCATGTCTTGCTCATTTGGGTCGTGTTTCAGTTGAAGCAGAAGAATATACCCTGGAAGGACTCACGCTAGCCCTAGTGCGTTGGGCTACTGCACAATTATGATGAGCGATCGCAAGTCTTCTTTCACAATGCCGCCGAGGGTGATTGGCCTGACGGGTGGCATTGGCATGGGAAAAACAACAGTGTCTAGCTATTTGGCTTCGGCGTATCACGTTCCTGTTTTGGATGCAGATGTGTATGCCCGTGAGGCCGTGGAGCCCGGTGCGCCCTTATTGGCCGAAATTGTTGAGCGTTATGGCCCTGGTGTGTTAGTGCCTCGTACTGGAGAACTGGATCGGGCTCGCCTCGGAGAGATTGTGTTTGCCAGTCAGGCTGAGCTCATTTGGTTGGAACAACGCATTCATCCCTATGTGCGCGATCGCATTGCCAACGAGCTTCAGCGTTTAGCGACAGAAGCTTGTCCTGTGGCGGTTGTGGTTGTGCCTCTGTTATTTGAAGCACGCATGACCGACCTAGTGACCGAAATTTGGGTGGTTCGCTGTAACGCAGCCCAACAGGTGCAACGTATCCAAGAGCGCGATCGCGACGGCCGCCTCACCCTAGAGCAAATTCACGCCCGCATCGAAAGCCAAACCCCCATAGACGAAAAAGCCAAGCTAGCCAATGCCGTCATCGATAACTCCTCTACCACCAGCGATCTGTATGCTCGTATTGATGAAGTGCTCATGCAGCATCCTCGGCCTTGTTTCAGATAGGGCTCAGGTGAGTGGGAAACCCAGCCCAGGATGAATCCTCGAACTGCCCATAGCTTGCTCATTTCAAAAGAGCCATCTTTGCCCAAGCAAAGATGGCTCTAGATTTAGTGGCTTCATGCATGACCGAAGTCATGAATTGAAGTGTTAGGCACTTAGGGTACGACGCTTCGTGGCCAAGCGGTAGGTTTCCACCATGTCGCCTTCTTGCCAGTCTTTAAAGTCATCGCAGCCCAAACCGCACTCGTAGCCAGCATTCACTTCTTTCACGTCATCTTTCATCCGCTTCAGGGAATCGAGAGTGCCGCTAAAGATTTCTTGGCCACCTCGGCGTACCCGGATCTTACAGTTCCGAATCGCCTTACCAGACTTCACATAACAGCCTGCGACCGTACCATTGCCCACCTTGAACACGGCACGAACTTCCACTTCGCCCAAGGGCTCTTCCACAAGTTCAGGATCGAGCAAGCCTTCCATGGCACCCTGCACATCATCCAACAGGTTGTAGATGATGGTGTAATCTCGAACGTCAACATCGGCTTCATCGGCAGCCTTGCGGGCACCACTGGCAAATGTTGTGTTGAAGCCCACAATAACAGCGTTACTGGCGGCGGCCAAGTCCACATCCGTTTCGGTGATCTCACCGGGAGCTGCCAACAAAACTCGTACCTGCACCTCTTTTTGAGGCAGTTGTTGCAAAGCACCCAAAATGGCCTCTACGGAACCTTGGACGTCTGCCTTAAGAACCAAATTGAGTTCCTTCAGGTCACCCTCTTGGGCCTGAGCAGAGAGAGTATTGAGACTGACTCGGCGAGAAGCCATTGCCTGCTGTAGGCGCGACTGGCGCTGCTGATCCATGCGCTTATCGGCAATCGAGCGGGCTTCCTTCTCCTCACGGTACACTTCAAACTCGTCACCCGCTGCTGGTACGTCGCTTAAGCCCAGCACCTCCACCGCAAATGATGGGGAAACGCTATCGACTCGATGTCCACGATCGTCAATCATGGCGCGGACTTTACCGAAGACAGAGCCAGCGACCAGCACATCGCCAACACGGAGGGTTCCGTTTTGAACCAACAGTGTGGCAACAGGCCCCTTGGACTTGTCGAGGTTGGCCTCGATCACGGTTCCTCTAGCAGGGCGATCGGGGTTGGCATGCAGGTCTTCGACCTCGGCTACCAACAGCAGCATCTCTAACAAGTTGTCCAAATTGTCGCCCGTGAGTGCGCTCACAGGAACCATGATCGTGTCGCCACCCCATTCTTCTGGAACAAGGTTGTGCTCCATGAGTTCTTGCTTCACGCGATCGGGGTTAGCTTCTTCCTTGTCAACCTTGTTGATAGCTACCACCACCGGAACCTCGGCGGCCTTGGCGTGGCTAATTGCTTCAATGGTTTGAGGACGAACTCCGTCATCTGCCGCAACCACAAGCACAGCAATGTCGGTGACCCGAGCGCCACGAGCCCGCATTGCGGTGAACGCTTCGTGACCAGGTGTGTCTAAAAAGACAACCTGTTCGCTCTTGCCGTTGTGTTCCACATCAACGTGGTAGGCCCCAATGTGCTGGGTAATACCACCTGCTTCCCCTTGAGCCACCTTCGTTTTACGGATGCTGTCCAGGAGGGTCGTTTTACCGTGGTCAACGTGTCCCATGATCGTCACCACAGGTGGGCGACGCTGCAAGTGCTGGAGGTCGTCGGCACTGATCATTTCAGTGACTTTCTTAGCCTCGGCCTCTTGGGCTGCAGTATCCACCAAAACTCCCAATTCCTCGGCCACGATAGTTGCGGTAGGAATATCCAGAATTTGGTTTACCGAGGTCATAATGCCCTTGGTAAACAGAGTTTTGATGATCTCGGTGTCAGGAACTACAAGCTGCTCTGCTAGCTCAGCAACTGACAAGCCGCCCGTAAGGGTAATGAGTTCGGGACGTTGCTTGCTGGCTTCTTGTTCACGGCGCTCACGGCGCTGATAACGCGATTCGGAGGGACCAGATGGCTTTTTACGAGCGGGTGCCGAAGCAGCTGGTTTTGCGGCAATAGGACGTCCCTTAGGCTTGGGAGGACGAGCCAACGAGAGGCTAACCATCGATGCTGACGACTCATCATCCTGATCGCCGTCCAGCAGATCATCAAGGTCGAGATCTTCTTCTTCAACCACGACGGTACGTCGCTTGCCTTTGGGAGCAACCTTGCCTGCTTTTGCGCCTTCGCGCTCATCGTCCTCTTCTTCCCAGTCTTTACCGCGCTTGACCGCTTTGGCTGGAATAGGACGCTCGGGGCGCTTCAACTCAACTTCCGGCACGATGTTGATGGCTGGATTGGTGCCGCTTGCACCCTCTTCAGCTTCGGATGGGCGAGTGGGGCGGCGGCGCAGCTCAATTACTGGCTTTTCGCGCCGTGTGGGTGGCTCATCTACTTCAGTAATGGAAATGCGGCCGGATGGGGCATTTGAACGACTACCATCTCCTGCTGCACGAGCAGCCGTGCTTTTGCGAATGGGAGGCTCGGCTTTCCGTAGGATTGGGCGATTCACGCCAGAGGGAGTTTCTCGTCGAACAACGGGTTTGACGGGAGGCCCAACGAGTGACGGGGCTTCCGGTTCTGTTTCAGTAATAGATATGGGTTTCTTCTCTGGCTCGGGAGTAGAGTGTTGCGGAGCAGGTTGCACTGCTGCTGCAGGCTCTGCCATCGGTTCCGCAGGTTGCGCTTTGATAGGCCGATTGGGCGACGCAGGACGGGATGGCGGCTCGACGCTAGCAGGACGCGCAGGAGTGGGTGCTGCTGTTGCCTCGGGCGCGGGAGCCGATGGAGCGGGTGCTTCTGGTCGCTTGGGCGGTTCTGCAGTTGAGCGATGTCTACGAACCTCTAGAATCTGCTGCTTTTTGACAGGAGGCTGAGACAATCCTTTTTTCGGCTGGGTCATAGAAGAATGAGACGAAGAGGTCGGCTTACCGGAAGAGGGTGAGGGGTTTTGAATGATTTTCGCGGCGGCAGAACGAATCTGAGCGGCTTCAGCTTCTGAGATGGTGCTGCTATGACTTTTTACGGGAATGTTCAATTGTTCACAAACGTCCAAAATTTCTCGGTTATCCAGGTTCAATTCTTTTGATAATTCGTAAATTCTAACCTTGCCGTTGTTCATCCACTCTAACCTCGTTTGCACCGACCGATTGTTACATAGAACAACCCACTTTTTTTCTAAAACGACACGTGTTGGTTTCGCTTCGCACTCGGTTGATTATAGCGATTCGATCTGTCAACTGGTGTTTGGAGATGAGCAATACGCATTCAGTGCGATCGCGCTGAATGTGTCTTCTCTTAGTTTCGCGACTTGTTTGCGTCTCTGGTTTGTCTCTACCGTTTGTCATCTGTGCCTGCACGTTGGTCGTTTTGGAGAAGCAATAGATGGGCAGTGTTGAGCCTACTAGCCTTGCTCTCGTGCAGGAAGATCCCACAACGGTTTGACGAGATACCGAGATATCGAAATTCGCGAATGGACACCACTGAGCGGAAACAACCGTGGAAACTGAGCACCAGTTTCTAAATTGGGAGGTGATTTAACCTCACGTTATATGACTGATTGCTGCAATTTCCTCCTATTTACCTTTATTTAATGACCGTTTACTGAAGCTACAGCACAGATAAAAGTGCTGTATTGCGGAAACCACAGTTCAGTATATCGTTTTGCTCACGGGGATTCACGATTTCCTGTAGAATTTAGCTTTTGCCACAACGTTTTATAAATTTCATCGGGCACAGAAGCTTTGAGCGATCGCCCCAGTCGATCCTTTTTCTGCGCAGCTTGTAAGCAGCTTTCGCAGCGGCATAGATAGGCTGAGCGACCCATCCCCTGTTCTAATTGTATCGTCCGTGATGGATGAACCCGGACAATCTTCCAAAAGTTGGATTTGTGAGCGATCGTTCGACAGCTAATACAGCGTCGATAGTTGGGTTCCATAAGCCAGGACGGATGAACAACTGTGGATGAGATGCCTTTCAATGCTGTGTGAGACCCGAATGGTCAGGAATCTCACACAGCACCGGGCTCATCATTGTTGCGATCGCGATCGCAACTATTCTGGGCGCTGGAGTGCCGCTTCAGCCGCCTCACCTAAGCCATCGTCAGGTTCTGCCGAAACGCTAGCGGCGTCTTCCTCCTCCAGCTCATCGAGATCGGATTCGTTCGCTATATCAACCTCGGCAGAGACTGGAGCGATCGCCTCTTCGTCCTCTTCCTCTTCATCATAATCTTCGGCATATTCGGCTTCTTCCGCGGCTAGCTCAGCCGCGTAGCGCTCTTCCTCCTCCTGAGCGAGGCGACGCTGTTCGGCCAGCTCGGCCATCTTCTTGCCTTCCGCCTCAAAATCATACTTCGAAGCATCTTTGATGTCGATCTTCCACCCGGTCAAACGAGCTGCTAGGCGCACGTTTTGGCCTTCTTTGCCGATCGCCAAGCTCAGCTGATCATCCGGCACCAGCACATGGGCCTGCCGCTCTTCGGGATTGACCAGAATCACCTGCTCTACCCGAGCCGGACTTAGCGCATTCGAAATATACGTGGCTGGATCGGGTGACCATCGGATCACGTCAATCTTTTCGCCGCGCAGTTCGTTCACGACAGCTTGAATACGAGATCCCCGAGCACCAATGCACGCCCCCACGGGATCAACATCCCGTTCCAGCGTGTCTACCGCAATTTTGGTGCGCGGCCCCACCGAGCGCGAGGGAGGATTAGCCTCGCGAGCCACGGCTACAATCCGTACAATCTCGTCTTCAATTTCGGGCACTTCCGTCGCAAATAAATCGACCACTAGGCCAGCATCAGCCCGAGAAACTAACAGCTGAGGACCACGGTGCGACCCTTCAGACACGCGCTTCAGCAACACCCGGAAGGTCATGTTGGCGCGATAGTTGTCGTTGGGGAGCTGATCTCGCTTGAGCAATTCGGCTTCCACTTCGGGCTGACCAAAGCCGCTATTCACCGCCATGATGATGGACTGACGCTCAAACCGTAGAACCCGCGCTTGCAGAACCGTCCCTTCAAGTTCTTGAAATTCTTCTTGAATGAGCTTGCGCTGTTGGTCGCGCAGCTTTTGGGCGAGGACCTGCTTGGTTTGAATGGCGGCCATCCGCCCAAATTCGTTTTGATCGGGGGTCACATCCAGCACCACGGTGTCGCCCAATTGTGCCTCGGGGGCGACTTCTTGGACCTCTTGTAGCGAAATATGGTGGTCGGGATTATCGACGGTTTCGACGATGGTTTTGGTGGCTAGGACTCGGAAGCCTTCATCGTCAATGTCGAGCTCAACCTCAAAGTTGTTGAAATATTCTTCGTCAAATAGGTTGCTTTCGGGTCGATTGGTGCGGCGGTAGCGCTCGTATCCTTTAAGCAATGCTTCTCGCAACGCTGCTTGTACCGCGTGCTTGGGTAGGTTCCGTTCCCGGCTGATGCCGTCTATCAGCTCTTGCAAACCCGGCAGAGTGACCATGGACATATTTGGTTTTAGCCTCCGTAGCTATTAAGTTGTTGCAGTAGGCAAATCGCGCAGCTCGTAGCGGGATGCCTGGGTTGGTTGGATGCAGTGCCTGACCATGCCCTGGGGTTTCACGAAAACTCTGTGTGAAGAATAGGCACGAGAGTTTTTCGCTCCATCGCTCCATCGAAGGCAGATGAGGACTGCCAATTTAGGGCTGGCGATCGCTCAGTTCTACGGTATGAAGCACGGCACGAGGAATGGCGATCGCCCGCCCCTTTTGGCTAAGATACACAGCTTCCTCATCGCGTCGAATGAGCTGGCCTGCAAACGACTGGTGCCCATTGATGGGCTCAGTAGTTGTTACGATGACAGGAAACCCCTTGAAGGACACAAACTCTCGATCGGTGGAGAGCCAGCGAGAAATGCCAGGGCTTGAAACTTCCAAAATATAGGAATCTGGGAGGTCTTCGGCGGCGGCATCCAGGGCAGCTTCCAGAGCATGGGTCATGCGTTCGCAATCGTTCAAACTGGTGTCTTGTTGTAGATTGCGAATATCTATCCTCAAAACGGGAGGACTTTGGTTGGTATGAAACACCACAGCCACGACTTCAAGCCCAAGAGGTGCTGCTACGGGAGCCGCGATCTCTAGAATGTGAGGAACGAGCGGGTGAGTCATTGTTTCAGATTAGAGTTTCAGAAAGTAAACCGTTACAGGTGGGAAAAATCGAAACAAAAAAAAGCGGGTTGGCCCCACTTCCGACAACGTTGCTGAATCACGTAGTGTCTTGAAGCATGTGCTGGCTCGTGGAACCAGCACTCATCAAGTGTAGCGTATGGCCTGAGGATTGGGTCACAAACCTGATGGCGATCGCGCTGGCGGTCTTCCACTGCACGTCAGGGTTGGAATGTGGGGAGTGAAGATAGGGCTGGAAGCTGGATTTGGCGATCGCTGCTCGATAAACCCAAGTGACAGCCTGGGCAGGAAACCCGCAGGTAGCGAGAAACACCCGGTAGAGTGAGGTCGGCTGGAAAAGGCCCAAACTAAGATGCAGAAGTAAGCCCGTGGAGAGTCTTAGACGCAAAGCATGAATACGGAGGCAGACCTGTCAGCGGCGGTATTGATAGTAGCGGCTTCGGCACCAACCCAGGATGTTTTGATCCAGGCCTCACAGATGGAATCTGCACAGCCGATTTTGGTGACAACGGAAGTCGGTGCGATCGCCTCCCTTGCTACGCAATCTCCAGCCCTCATCGTTGTGGGCAGCCATTTAGAAGATACGTCGGGGGTCGCCTGCTGTCGTCGGTTGTGGGAGCAGGGCATTTCAGAAGCGATTCCTGTGTTGTTGGTGTTGAACGAAGCTACCTCTTCTGCGGTGGATGCGGCCTTTGACGCTGGAGTGACGGATGTGTTGCTGTCCCCGTTGCATCCTCGGCTCGTGGCTGCTCGACTTTCGGCCTATCTCACGGCTCAGCATTTGCAGCATCAGTTACATGAGCAAACCCAGCATTTGCAGGAGGTGCAGCACTCTCTTCAGCTGATGCTGCATGCAATTTCTCACGATTTGCGCAACCCGGTATTGGGAATGCAAATGGTGTTGCAAAACTTGTTGCAAGGCATTGGATGCTGCGCCCATGCCACGGGTGAGCAAATTTTGGTCTCGCGCTCCTTTGTGGAACGTATGGTGGAGGGGGGCGATCGCCACCTGAGCTTGATCGAAGCCCTGCTGGATGTGTATGAGGGCAATGCTCGACCCATGCCCCTCAAGCTAGAACCCCTGGCTTTGCATGATGTAATTCCCCACACAGTGCACCAATTACAGAGCTTGCTCGACAAAAATCAGGCGAGCCTTGTGGTTGATGTCGCTTCGGATTTACCAACGGTAATGGCCGATGCTGTACAAATTGAACGCGTGTTTGAGCACTTAATTGGCAATGCGCTGAAGCATAATCCCCCCGGTGTGCACATCGTTTTGGCGGCGGTTGTGGATGGCAGTGTGATTCGGTGCAGTGTACAGGATAATGGGATTGGCATTCCTGCCGATCAGCGATCGCAGCTCTTTAGTTTATTTGAGCGAGGGGCTAATACCGGCCATACCCACGGACTGGGGTTGGGGCTCTACTTATGCCAGCAAATTGTGCGCGCTCACGGCGGCGAGATTGGAGTCATGAGTACGCCCGTATCGGGGGCGCAGTTTTGGTTTACCTTACCGCTTAAGTCGATCGCCGCTTAGCCCGACAGCGATCGCACGTACCGCAGCGTAGCGTCTTGGCCTCGGCTGCAAATCCAAAAGCAGCCAAAATAGCTTGCCAGCGGCAAGTTGGCCTTGCAAGATATGCCGCCATGGCAGAAGCGTTTTGCCTGTTGCGCCATTGCTTGCCCACTGGATTAGCGGCAATGAGCCGATAGTGAAATGGGCCAACCCACTCGACATAGCCTTGGCGATGCAGCCATGCCAGCACCAATTCTCCGTCGGTGTGCTGGTGCGCGATCGCCCGAATCTCTCCTTCGGATGGGATGCGGCGATGCAAGCGATGGGCCAACTGCTGAAGCGATCGCTCCCGTTGAGCAAAGTAGCGACCCATTTGCCGATCGGTTGGGTCAAACCATCCGGTTGGCTCGCTTATCAGCGTTAACGCTTGGGCTGGCTGGCCGTCGCGTCCGGCGCGACCCACTTCCTGCACATATTCCGATAGCAACGCGGGCGCTTGAAAATGCATCACCCAGCGCACGGCACTGTTGTTAATCCCCATGCCAAAGGCCGAGGTACATACCACAAAGGGCAACTCGCCACCCAGCCATGCGGCTTCGATCCGCCTTCGTTCTTGCGGACTCAATCCAGCGTGATAGGCCACGGTGCGATCGCCCTGTTGGGTTAGCCACTCGGCTAGGGCCTCGGTTCCCCGGCGTGTGCGCGCATACACCAATCCCGATTCCCCTCGGTGCTGCTGTACAAACTGGTGTACTCGCTTTCGTCGGCCCCTGGGCGTCCATACGGTTTGAACCGATAAGGCCAAATTGGGGCGATAGGGATTCACACAGATTTGCTGAGGATGCTGCAATTGCAGTACAGATTGGATGATCTGCTGGGTTTGGGGATCGGCTGTGGCAGTAAAAGCGGCGATCGCCATACGAGATCCTGCTGGCTTGTGGGCAAGCAATGCCTCGCGCACCATTCCCAACCGCCGATATGCCGGACGAAACGAATCTCCCCACTGCGCCAAACAATGCGCCTCATCCAAAACTAGCGCCCGAATGGATACCTGTGGCTCGCACAGCACATTCCACACAGCTGGATTCAATAAGGTTTCGGGAGAGAGATAGAGCAACCTGAGCTGCTGCTGCTGAATTTGCCACAGCACTTTCCGGCGCTCCGATTTGCCCAGTTGACTGTGCAGCACTGCGGCAGGCACTCGCCGCTCTCGTAGCTCCTGTACCTGATTCTCCATCAGCGCCACCAAGGGAGACACCACCAGCGTCAGCCCCCGCTGCAGCAAGGCTGGCAGCTGAAAACAAATGGATTTACCACCGCCCGTCGGCATGACGACTAACGCATCCCGTCCAGCCAGCAAACACTGCACAACTTCGCCCTGCGGCGCCCGAAAGTCGTTGTATCCCCAAATTTCTCGAAATCGCTGTCGTACCTGCTCCCACTCTGTCGTCGATTCCAGATGCATCCTGTCTCTCCGGACTTTGTCCCAGAATTCCCAGGAATCATGTAATTCTCAAACACTAAATTGACAGGAAATGACAGGAAAGCGGCACCGTAGCCTGTTCAATTAGGCCAGTGCTGATTGCGTGGTGGGAATGCGGATAAGGAAGGTGGTGCCAACCGGGGGTTGAGAGGTACATTCCAATGTGCCGCCGTGTTTTTCGGTCACAATTTGGTAGCTAATCGACATCCCCAACCCGGTGCCTTTGCCGATGGGTTTGGTTGTGAAAAAGGGGTTGAAAATTTCTTTTTGAATGCCTTCTGGAATGCCTGGGCCGTTGTCGGCGATCGCCACGGTAACCCAGCCAGATTCGTCGATGCTGGTGCGGATGGTGATTTGGGGGCCAGGAACTGGAGCCTGCCGTTCGGCCGCTAGTTTGCTTGTGCCAGGTGCGATCGGGCAACTGGCGCTTACACTGATTGCTTCAGTTGGGATGAGTTGCCTCAACGGTGTCGTCCACACTTCTTCTAAGGCGTCGATCGCATTGCTCAAAATATTCATGAATACTTGATTCAGCTGGCCTGCATAACACTGCACCAGCGGCAACGTTGCATACTCTTTGACCACCGCTATTTCTGGGCGGTGGGGTTGGGTCTTTAGTCGGCTATGCAAAATCATGAGTGTGCTATCGATCCCCTGATGGAGATCGACTGCTTTAACCTCGGCCTCATCCAATCGTGAGAAGACGCGCAGGGCATGCACAATATCACGAATTCGATCGGAGCCTATCTGAATCGAGTTCAACAGCTTGGGCAAATCTTGTTGGATAAACTCCAGGTCAATGTCATCAATTTTTTGCTGAATGTCGGGATCTACTGAATTGGGAGAGGCTTGATAGAGGTTTAACAGGCTGAGCAGATCTTGAATGTATTGATTGGCGTGGTGGATATTGCCGTGAATGAAATTGACCGGGTTGTTAATTTCATGGGCAATGCCTGCGACTAGTTGACCCAGACTCGACATTTTTTCACCCTGTACGAGTTGCGCCTGAGCTTGCTGAAGTTCGCAAAGGGCTCGTTCTAGCTGATGTGACTTTTCTCGCTCTTTGTGTTCGCTTTCCAGTAGAACTTGCTCTGCCTGTTTGCGCTCCACAATCTCTCGTTGCAGGTTTTGGTTATTACAGCTGACCTCGCGATGCACATTCACATAGTTCAAAATTAGGCCAGCTAAAGGCACGAAGTAAGCCACGATTTTGAGAAAATGGGCCACGTTGAAGTGGTTGTCGAATAGGGCTGTGGAGCCAAAAGCCATGTGTAGCTGGGTGGCCACATTGGGAATGGTGCTTACCACCAGCGCATGGGAAAAAATGCTGGGGTTGTGTTGATAAAATTTGGGATAAATCCATAGGCCCGACACCAAAAAGAGCACGAGGGGAATGACATCCCACGGGCGGGTAATAAGCGAGTTTGGAAAGAGGGTTGTGGGAAGGCTTTGGCGAGTTGCACAGATTTGGATGGTGGCGTAGGCGATCGCCCCCAGGCTAATGCTAGCCGCCACTACAAAGGATGTGCTGCGGGTCCAAGTGCGGGGTTTAAGCCAAATGAAAAAGCCCACACCCACCATCGTGAGTAGGGCATTGCCCATGCGGCAGAGTGCCCAGGTAAACGGCACAAGATTGGGATCGTTGCCGGATGCCCCAATTAAGCGATCAGCTGCCAAGGTGTGAAATGCATCCATAACCCCGGCGCACAGCAGCGTCATGCCGATAATGGGGGTTGTGGCATCGCGCTGAATGCCAAAGTAGGCGAAGGCCAAAATGACGGTAAAGATAGCGCTGCAAAAAGCACTCCATTCCAGTATGGTGTGCACAAAGCTACCGGCTAAGGTGCGGTGCAGCAGGTTGGTGACGTGATCGGAGGGAAGTGAGGCTACGGTCGAGAAATCAATGGACGATTCCGCGATGCCAAAGTTGAGCCCAATCAGGTTAAGACTCAGGGGCAAGATGCAAATGATGATCACAGCCCAGATTAACCGTCGGGGCAGTTTGATTTGCCGCACATCTGAAGTGAGGCCGCGATCGCTAGAGACCATTGAATGCTGAGTTAGGTGAAGTAGGCAGGTGAGAGGGTGCTGTCAACCAGCTGTCAACCAAAGGCCAACGATCGCACTGGTCAGTTTTTCTATCATTCCCGTAAAAATCCGTAACATCCCACGGTGTTGGTAGGCGATCGCGACAGACACAGCAAGACACAGCATCTTGTTTGCCAATCTTGTTTGCCAGTTAGATGCCGACGGATGGTGAACTCTGCGCGATCGCCGGAGCAAGGTTCCTCACATCAAGATCACCCTCAGTGTTACCTTATGTAAAGAAGACAATTTTCAGGCTTGAGTTCCCCAATTAGCTATGGCAGCGGCGGTTACGCTTCAAAATGTGTTTAAGGTTTACAACAACACTCCGGTTGTGAATGATTTGTCGCTTGCCATTCAGCCAGGAGAAATTTTTGGATTGCTGGGGCCAAATGGTGCAGGGAAATCCACGACCATTCGCATGATCACCACGCTGACTCAACCTAGCCAGGGGCAAATTTTTATTGAAGGCTTTGATGTGATGAAGCAGCCCGTGCTGGTGAAACAGCAAATTGGGGTGGTGCTTCAGCAAATGAGTGTGGATGTGGATCTCACGGTGTGGGAGAACATGGAATTTCATGGGCGCATGCACCATATTCCCAATCCGCGTCGTCAACGTGAGATTGCGGAATGGCTGGAGTATGTGGAGCTGAGCGATCGCCGTGATGACTATGTGAAGACGCTATCGGGTGGAATGAAGCGGCGGTTGCAAATTGCTCGCGCCCTGCTGCATCGGCCTCGCATTCTGTTTTTGGATGAGCCGACCGTTGGCCTCGATCCCCAAACGCGACGGCGTCTTTGGGAAATTATTAAGGGCTTAAATCAGCAGGGCATGACGATTTTGCTGACGACGCATTATATGGAAGAGGTGGAGTATCTCTGCGATTCTAACTTTAGTGGCTCTGGCATTCCCAACCGAATTGGCATTATGGACGGGGGTAAGCTGATTGAGTTGGGTACGCTGCAAGAGATGCGTCACAAGTACGGTGAAGGCTTGCTCATGAAGCAACAGGGCGATCGCTGGGATTACCATTTCTTCCCTACGTTGGCCGAGGCCAATGCCCACTTCGAGCAACAGCCCAATAAAGCGGGTATGATGGTGCGTCCGTCTAACCTAGAAGATATTTTTGTTGAGCTGACAGGTCGCAATCTAGATTAATTAAGCTAAGCGCTGAGTAATTTCTAAACGATTTAGCAAGCGCAGTGCATTGATAACAAACTGCCGATTTCCCCGCTCCCAGTACGGAACTTGAATTAAATCAACTCCGTGCTTAGAGCATAGCTTTAGCTTAAGTGCATCATTCTTTTGAACTTCTTTAAGTGAGCGTTGTTGGTGATGCATAGGAACATCCATATAGTGATATTCTCCTTGATATTCAAAGGCAAGCTTTAGCTCCTCATTGTATCCGTCCAGCTCTAGGCGCTGCCCTTTCGAAGATCTTAGCCACTCTGGTCTAGTCTTTTTGAAATCGAGCTTAAAGATATCTTGAAAAATACTGCGGGTTTCTTGCTCTGCTCTCCAAATAAATTCGTCACTTAGTGGCTCAACAGAAAACCCATTCAAAAAATGCTCAATTTGGCTTTCTGTTGACCAACGATGAAACCGCTCATAGTAATCAATGTAAGTTGTTTCACCCCTACACATTCTGGTGAAACTATCAAATAAGGGAAAAGCCGCTGCACCAACTATGACTAGACTTGCAAGCCCAGCAAAGGTTGCTTCGATTGGATTGATCGGATGAAAAAGTACCTGAGCCTCTCCATCCAAAAATGCTGTATCGCATGCTGTGACTTTCGGATTATCAGGATTGTAGCTTAGTAAATAACCAAACTTAGCCTCGTCGATAAGATTAAATACTAGTTCAAAGAGACGCTGGCTTTGGGCTAGTTCTACAAACTGATCCCGGACACTTTGGTCATAGTTAAAGTAAACATAAGGACTAAATAAAATTGCTAACCTAATCCCTAAATTTTCTTGTAGGTAACTGCAATCACCGATAGAAATACCAAATAAAGCAAAGTGGCGGTTTGTTACTTTTCCACTCTTCAGGAGAATTTGTGCATCTTTGTGCTTTGTTCTAAGGCAGACTCTCGCCTCATAGGGATCGTTCGCGGCGAGGCTATATTCTTTATCTCGCCGAACCTTATTGTCCCATCCACAAGGATTTAGGGATGAGGTAGGAGTAGAGGAAATATTGTAGTGTTCTGAAATATTGATTCCATATATCTCGTGAATCAGGGTGTTCAGTTTGGCTTGCAATGCTCCAAGTTTTGGGAAAAAGACATCTCCCAAAGCATCATTCCTGTCCCACCCAATGGGTAGATTGAAAACTTCTAAATCTTTGGGATTAAACATAGGGCTGAAGCCGCAGAAGAACTAGCTCTTGTTAGCATTCCCCGGTTAAAAAAAGGATGCTCCAAAAAGCCTAATTTCTCTATTAACTATCTTGGGCAAATACTCAGCCCTACTGCAAAAGCTGAGTTGACAATTGTTCCCATTCCTCAATCATTTGAGGGGTCCACAGCCATTCGTTTTGCAGTTCAGTGGCTTGAAAGGCGATCGCATCGGATAGCATGACCAGCTGATATAGATTGGCTGCTCGACTTAGGAGTGTCGTGCGTTGCTGAGTGTACTCGGGTAAGTCGGCGGCAGCCTGCAACGCAAGGGCATAGCCAGCGATCGCCGTTAGGGCTTCTGGTTCGGCAATTGGCTGAGTTGGGACTGGGCACTCCATGGTTTCGGGAGTGGATGCTCCATTGGTCGCCGTTGAGGCGGCAGACATCATGGCCCGTGTGAGAGCAAGCGACTGACACCACGCTTCAGAGGCTTCGCGCGGCCGCCCAGTGGAATGGTAGGCAAATCCCAGCGCATTCAAATACAACACCGAGTTCGGCTGCTTTTCAACAGCCGTATTCCAATAGCGCCACGCATCATCCTCGCTAAAGTCGGAGTTGCCTTGTTTGGCCGATTGCCATGCCAGTCTTCCACGCAAAAAGCTAATACCTGGCGACCCCAGCTGATCGTTGGGAACATTATCGAGAGCGGCCTTTGCCGCAGAAAGGGCACCCCGATCCAAGAGTTCTGCCACGGCCGCCTCACCCTCGGTGAGGTTGTTGCGGTTGAACTGCATGGTGGCTGTTGCGGTAACGGTGCTGCTATCGGCGGTTTCCAGGTTTACCGTATTGGGATTAAGCAAGGGAACAGAAGGACTAGGCGATGCGGCTGGCAAAAGATCGGCCGGACGGGGCCGTGAGCTTAGCCACGAGTTGGGCATTGTTTGCAGCACCAGCGCTGTGATCGCTGCGATGCCTGCTCCTAACAGGGGCAGCCCAATATACAGTCGCTTAATGGGCGGCGTTGAAACGGTAGATGATTTGGAATCGGTAACATTTGCGTTGGAATCGGCCCCGGTTTCGGATGCGATCGCGCGGGGTTCGAGTGCCAGCTTTGTGGTTGGGGTTGGGGGCAGTGCAGAGGTGGGAGCCTCTGTAGAAGTTTGGGCGGTTGAGCCATCGTTGGATGTAACCCCCAAGTCCCCATTTCGATCGGGAACGCCGGGGCTTGCTGATGAGGGATGATCAAGGAGATCCGGCGATCGCACCATGCCGATAGCTGATTCTGTAGGCGAATCTGTAGGCGAAGCAGCCGATTCGGGCATTAACTGCTTCACTAAATCGGCTACAACTTCCACATCTTGCTCATAGCTGAGGTCGGTGCCTGCTTCCAGTGCCTTCAAAGCCGTTGACAGATCCAGTGCAGGAAAAGCTTCGTCATCGTCTTCTAGCAAGACGGCACGGGAAATCATTTCTAGCTCATCATCCAAATCAACATTGGGTGACAATGCTCCATAGTCGAGCTCTTCGCCAGCGAGCATGGGTGGCGCATCGTAGGCTTGGGGCAGCAGCAGCAACCGATCGGCAGGATTGACCAGAGCGCGATCGCTCGGCAGCAAATACCCGTCGCATTCAGGATGCAGGTAAAGCACCGGCAACGCCCAATACAGCTGATGCGAGCCATAGGCCGAAATGAGCCCTTGTCGTGCCCGGCTCAAGCTGAGATCGATGGGATAGCCCTGCTTCAAATTGCGATAAAACAGGCGCGTCAGCGTCAGCGCTACATCATCGGGAATTTTTTCGGCCATGGCCAGCACCGCAGGAATTCCTCGGCTTACCAAAGCTTCGGCCAGGTTTCGCTCAGGCTGATCCAGCGAAGTGCCGGGATCGCTGGCGGCGGTGTGTGTACCTCGGCACGAATTGAACACCACCATACGAATGCCGTTGTTGACTAATAGGCCAGCGAGGTCGTCGCCGCTGAGCACTTCAGTGAGGCCCGTTTTTTGATTGACGAGATACAGGTTGCCACCGGAAACTCCCAAATTGCTGTGGCCTGCGTAGTGCAGAACATGATAGTGGCCTTGCTCTAGCGCCTGGGTAAGCTGCTCGCGACCCGGTTGATCGAGTACCGTTACTTCAAAATCGGGGCTGGGAGCGCGGTTACCCTCAACGGTTGACGCAGCTGTGCGCTGCAGCTCTTGCTGCAAGTTCAGGGCTTCATGCCGTAGTTCTAGCCGTTCTTGGTCGGTTGGGGCGGCGATCGCCATCAAAATGCGAATTGGTTGCTCGGACTGAATGGCCGCGAGGGGATGTTCGGCTGTGATGCCAATGCCGGGTTGGTAGCGCGAAAACACCACATCGGTGCCGGTGGCAATGGGGCGACGCATGGCTGAACCGTCGCGATCGCTGGCGTACATCACTTCCCATGGCAGCCGAGGTAGCAGCGTTCCCTTAAGCCCCAATCGCAGCCGCAGCATTTCGCCCTTGTGCTGGGCAATGCCTTGAGCGGTCATCCAGCTATCGCGCAGAGTGCCTTGAAAAAGGCTGTTATATAACGTTTGCCCTAGCCCTACCAGCGAGGTCGCCGGTGGCATGGTTTGCACAGGAGACTGGTTGCCATAGGCTTTGTCTGATGGGGATGGAGCCTCAAAGCTGCCAACTCGGCTGCGGCTTTCGCTCTGGAGCAACCCCAATAGGGGGTCGCCCATGAGCTGACGCGCCTGCATCAACCAATCATCCACGGCCCAAACAATTTGTTCTTCCGCAAGGGGAACCCCCGGTGCAACTCGCTCGGTCCGCACCAGATATTCTTGGCTCCCAACTGGGGTCACTGAAATGTGAAACTCCTGAGTCACGGACGTAGCGCACTCCTCTCACATAGGGTCTGGCTGGTTAGGTATGCCAACGCCAACACACCGAACGGCTGGCCTGCTCTATCCGAAACGGCAATTGTGCAGCAGCGCTGTAAGCTGGCAAGTTTGCCATTTGGGGCGATGAATAGGGTGGTGATAACTGTAGCGATCGCCTGTTGGGTAGAATGCGTTCCTAATGCCAGCATAGCCTTATTCCCAGTGTGTCGTGCTGAGGCATTCCCGGATCTTGAGCTGAGTTTCACCTAACCTTTACATAACTCTTATATGGGGCGATCGTAACTCCGTAGAAACACGGCTTTTTTACATGATGAAAAAATGAACCATTACTCCGTAGCTCTGCCTTAAGGAGGGGAAGCGCTGTCTCAGCGATCGCCAAATCGTCATCTTCAATTTCAGAGTCAGAATTGGACGCTCTTGGTACAAAATGTTCGTGGTTTCAAATACTTGGGTGAGCCAAGCCCACGAAAACTGTTCAACTGCTTCAGTGCTAAAGCCATCCGGAAACATGGGTCGATTCGTAGCAAACCTTTATTGCTTGACCCGGCTGCTTGTATAAAGGTTTCCCAATTTCGCGGTTTGCTCCTCAGTTTTTCCGGATGCTGCTGCCCCCTCTAGGAAGAATGGAATGGTAGATGCACCCTGATTCTAAGCCCTCCTTCACCCCTCGGGGTGGGGGAGGGCTTTCCTTTACTAGAGGGACGTTCACTGCTACAGGACTTACGCAGTTGACTGGTGTTTGGGGATGACGTGCGTAAGTCCTAAAGCTGTTCGTTTGAGTTGCCTGTGAGCTTTATGCAGAGGGATGCAAGTGCAGCTCTTCCATCAGAATATGGACGATCTTCTGGGCGGCTCCACGAGTGCCACGTGCTTGGCGCATGCTTTCTCGCATGGTGGCTAGGGCTGTGGGGTCGTCCAGCAGATCTAACGCTTGCTGGGCGACTTCTTGGGGGTCGAGCTTGCCAATGAGTTCTGGCACAATTTTGCGGCCTGCCCAAATGTTGGGCCATGCCAGCAGCCGCGATGAGCGCAGAAACCAACTGTTGATGGCCCAAGCCAAGACTGAGCCAATGCCAGGTAAATTGGCTAACAACCCAGGAATGCCATCCCATGCGCGCATGGCATCGAGCTGTTGGGTGGGAATGAGTACCAGCATGGGCACCGCCAAAGCCCCCAGTTCGGCAGTATTGGCTCCAACGGTGGTGATGCACAAGGTGCATTGCGACAGCAAATCGTAGGCTGGGAACTGGGTATACAGCTCAAACTGGGCTCCGTTTGAGGTTTTGAGCTGGGGGCCGGTTTGGGTGGTTACCAGACGGGCGCTAGGATTGCCAAAGTAACGAGCGATCGCATTGTGCTCGGGGTTGGCAAATTGGGCTAATGTTTCAGGCTCTAGCGTGGGGGCAACCGGAATGACGAAGCGAATCTGGGGGCGGTGGGCATGGATATAGTTGGCGATCGCTGTAATGAGGGGCATCCCTTGCGACAGCTTGGCCGATTTTGACCCAGGCAAAAAGCCAATGATGGGTGAGCGAGACGAAGTCGTAGACGAGCCAACCGCAGGAGCAAGCTGCTGGGCATCGTCAATTTCGCCCATGAGGTCGCCCACCACCGTGAACTTGTGGGCATAGCGTGGTTTGGCGCGCTCGGCAACGGTGGGATGCATCACAGCAAAACGGTTGACCCAACGGTGCCAGCGTGCTTCCCACTCGGCGTAAATGACAGTGGAATAGCCCAACCGCTTGCCAATGATGACGGGATAAATTTGATCGCCGCCTAAAAATAAAACAACGCCGCGATCGCGCCAAGCCCAGTTCTCTTCTGTTTTGCCAAACAGCAAAAACGAGTAGAAGTGTTGTGCCCCTTGAATGCGGTCAATTTCGGGATAGCGGCGAGCGACGGCAACTTCTTTGCCACTGGCATTCGGGCAGGGTGACAAAATGAGCGAGATGCGCACCTGGCTGCGATCGTGACCGAGTTGCCGTCGCAGCTCTTGCACCACAGGACGCACCCACGTTGTGATTTCGCCTGGACCATTCGAAAGAATCAGAATATCAATCGCCACAGAATGCTCTCCGCTCCGCCTTTTTCAGAATACAAGTCTGTGTCGTTGTCCAGTGATGTGGGGAAGTTTGGAGCAAAAATTGTGTGAACCTGTGGATGCGGTTTGCGGAAAGTGTAAGGACTCCAAGGGCGATGCTTCAGCGGGTTCTGCCGAGTTTTGCCCCGCCGGGTTGCAGCGATCCCTTAATTGAGATACCTTGATTCAGTTCAATTGACCCAAGGCAGGATTGACTCAATCGTGCCTTGGCGCATGGTTTACCGCACGCACGCTTCTATGCAGGTTGTGCGGCCTGTGTTCCCAGACTTGGCAAACTTGTCGGATTTTTTCCAGGATTTGTGAAGATCCGCATAATGGGGTGTGACCTTTTCGTCAGCAGGCTCAAGTAGGTAACTGGGACCGTGAGAAGCAGCATGTTTTCTGAAAAAGGCGCCGTGGGCGTCACCTACCAGCAACTTAAGGTGGTGTTGCTGGTGTTGATTGCGGTGGGCGTGATATTCCGCTTTGTGAACTTGGCGGGCAAGGTGTACTGGCACGACGAAACCTACACCTCGCTGCGAGCAGCAGGCTACACCCGACAGGAAATTGATGATGCGGTCTTTCAAAATCAGACCCTGCCTGCGGCTGAGCTGCAACGATTTCAGGACTTAAAGCCCGATAGCACTGTGAGCGATACCGTGCGATCGCTCATGCTTGAAGATCCCCACCATCCGCCGTTCTACTTTGTGATGGCCCGAGGATGGATGCATGTGTTTGGTGGCTCGATGCTGGCATCGCGGTTCTTTCCGGCGTTGTTGAGCTTGCTATCTCTGCCGTTGATGTACTGGCTGGGGATGGAGCTGTTTGCGTCTCCCCTGGCGGCTTTATTAGCGACAACGCTGTTGGCCCTGTCTCCGTTTGATGTGCTGTTTGCCCAAACGGCTCGGCAGTATAGTTTGCTAACGGCGCTGACGATTGCCGGTAGTTGGCAACTGTTGCGATCGCTCCGTAGTTCGAACTGGCCAAACTGGTTGGGCTATGGGCTTATCAATGCGATCGGGCTGTATACCCATCCTTTTTTTACCTTTGGGGTGGTGGCTCAGGGGGCTTATGTGCTACTGCGGCAGTTTGTTGTGCCTCCTGCCCAAGTTCGCATGATGGGCGGGGTGCGAAAGCTGGTGGCTCCCTGGTTGGGCTATGCAGGGGCGATCGCCCTTGCCCTATTGCTCTACGCACCGTGGACCTGGGTCATGATTGCCAACAGCCAGCGGTTAACGGCAACCACTGACTGGGCTAGGGTTTCGCCAGGGTTTGGAGTATTGGCTCGGCTATGGAGCTTAAGTTTCACATCGTTGTTCTTTGATTTGGATGTTGGGTTTGACGATCCCGTCACCTATCTATTCCGACTGCCATTCTTAATGGCGATCGCCCTTGCGTTCTATACCCTATTGAGAAAAACGCATCCTGCCATGTGGCTGTTTCTGCTGCTGTCATCCACGATTCCATTCCTCATGCTGGTGATTCCAGATGTGATTGTGGGTGGCAAGCGATCGGGCTCAACGCGATATTTGCTGGCGTGCTTCCCTGCGATTCAGCTCGCGGTAGGCTTTTGGCTATCAGTTCATCTGTCGCAGTTCAAGGCATGGTGGAGGCGTGTGGCCTTGGCCCTGTTTTTTGCGGCGAGTGTGGCGTCGCTGTCGGTGAGTGCGCTAGCTACCACTTGGTGGTGTAAGGATCTCAGCTATTTCAATGGAGAAATTGCTGAGCAAGTCAACGGTTTGTCGGCTCCAGTTTTGGTGAGTGATGTGGGCGATGATTTTACCAACACGGGCGATTTGCTGTCGCTGAGTTATGAGTTGAGCGATCGCGTCGTTTTGCTTGCGCTGCAACAGCCGATTGATTTGGCCATCATTGAACGCAACTGGAGCCCTGATATGCGACTGTTCCGCCCATCGGGAGCAATGTTTGAAGCGCTACGGGCAAACGGCTGGACGGTAGAAGCCACCCATGGCGCCGGTCGATTGTTTTCACTTCAACGGCCGCCTCGCCCGCAAGCGCCACCACCGCCCGCCCAGCCTGGAACACCATCGTCGCAGCGTAACACCTTGTTTCCGGCCTAGCGGCTGCCGATGGGTATTCAGTAACCGCTCGGCAGTGACCACTCTAAACCGTGTCAGCGGGTCCCCGTTTGGACATTGACTGTAGGGGACGGCATGACAAATTTCCCAAAAAACTGTAGCCCCTACCCACGGCACGCCAATCTGAGAGGGGGGAATGTTCTAATGAGTGCCAATGAGTGAATCCAATGAGCAAAATGCCCCTGACCGATTCTGAAATGCATATGAACTGGCAAAAGTACAGTAAATTTTCTGGCAATTTTTTGGCAAAACTGGCGGTTTTTAATGAATAAATTCAATTAAGTAAATTAGGGATATTTATCAATTGTGAAAGCATTGACTTTCTCCTGAGTCAAGAAGTGTGAATAAATATCTCTTTCTTCTTATCAAATTGTGTCATCCAGGGTCTAGAAACTCCATTTTTCAAGGGTTTTCTGGTTTAATCAAAACTTGTAGCACTGTTACAACGTTGCTCAACTTTGGTTTGTTCATGCAGTTGGGTAGTGCGTTCTTACTTGTTGGGAGGGCGCTCTATCGAGTTGGTAGCCGAGTTGTGCTGCTTGTTGTAGTGCATCTGATGCAAAAAGTGGATGATAACCCCCCTTTGAGAAGGAGCCTAGCTGAATGTTCACTAACGTCAAGCCTACGATCCGGCATATCGCACCTGACGATTTGCAAGGACGTGGATTGGTGAAGGTGGTCTATGTCGTGTTGGAGCCACAGTACCAGAGTGCTCTTTCTGCGGCAGTTCGATCCATCAATGAGAACAACCCTAATGTCGCAATCGAAATTAGCGGCTATTTACTGGAAGAACTTCGGAATGCCGAGAATTATGAGGCGTTTCAGCAGGATGTTTCTGAAGCCAACATTTTTATCGCATCGCTCATTTTTATCGAAGATTTGGCCGAAAAAGTGATCGCGGCGGTAGAGCCCGTGCGCGATCGCCTGGATGCGGCGGTGGTGTTTCCCTCGATGCCTCAGGTCATGCGCCTGAACAAGATGGGCAGCTTTTCGATGGCACAGCTGGGCCAGTCCAAGAGTGCGATCGCCCAGTTCATGAAAAAGCGCAAGGAGCAGTCGGGCGCGGGCTTCCAGGATGCCATGCTGAAGCTGCTGAACACCTTGCCCAAGGTGCTGAAGTACCTGCCCATGGACAAGGCGCAGGATGCTCGTAACTTTATGCTCAGCTTCCAGTACTGGCTAGGGGGCTCGTCCGAAAATCTGGAAAACTTCTTGCTGATGCTGGTGGACAAGTACTGCTCGGCCAACGCCAGCTTTGCTACGCCCCAAGCGCTGCAATATCAGGAGCCGGTGACCTATCCCGATATGGGCATTTGGCACCCCATGGCCCCTCAGATGTTTGAGGACATCAAAGAATATTTGAACTGGCATAACTCCCGCCGCGACCTGCCCGAGGAATCCAAAGATCCCCTGGTGCCCAGCGTTGGTTTGGTGCTCCAGCGCACTCACTTGGTCACGGGCGATGATGCCCACTACGTGGCGATGATCTCGGAGCTAGAAGCCATGGGCGCACGGGTGATTCCCGTGTTTGCTGGCGGTCTGGACTTTTCCAAGCCCGTGGATGCCTTCTTCTACGACCCCATTAGCAAAACGACGCCCATTGTGGATGTGGTGGTATCGCTGACGGGCTTCGCGCTGGTGGGTGGCCCCGCTCGTCAGGACCATCCCAAGGCGATCGAGTCGTTGCAGCGATTGGCTCGCCCCTACATGGTGGCGTTGCCCCTGGTGTTCCAAACGACCGAAGAGTGGCAGGAAAGTGAGCTGGGTCTGCACCCAATTCAGGTGGCGCTGCAAATCGCTTTACCCGAACTGGATGGCGCGATCGAGCCCATCATTCTGTCAGGTCGGGATGGCGCAACCGGAAAGGCGATCGCCCTGCAAGACCGAGTAGAAGCGATCGCTCAGCGGGCCATGAAGTGGGCCAATCTGCGCCGTAAGCCCAAGCTCCACAAGCGGGTTGCCATTACCGTTTTCAGCTTCCCACCAGACAAAGGAAATGTAGGAACTGCCGCGTATCTCGACGTGTTTGGCTCCATCTACAAGGTGATTGAAGCCCTACGCGATAACGGCTACGACGTGCAGGGTCTGCCTGAGAAGCCAGAAGACCTGATGCTGGAAGTGCTGCACAACGCACAAGCCCAGTACAACAGCCCCGAGCTGAACATCGCCTACAAGATGTCCGTGGAAGAGTACGAGCGGCTGACGCCCTACTCCAAGCGGCTGGAGCCCTCTTGGGGGCCACCGCCAGGACACCTCAACACCGATGGCCAAAACCTGCTGGTGTACGGGAAGTCCTTTGGTAATGTGTTCATTGGCGTCCAGCCCACCTTTGGCTACGAAGGCGACCCAATGCGGCTGTTGTTCTCTCGTTCGGCCAGTCCGCACCACGGTTTTGCCGCCTACTACACCTACCTGGAGAAAATTTGGGGCGCAGATGCGGTGCTGCACTTTGGCACCCACGGTTCGCTGGAGTTTATGCCGGGTAAGCAGATGGGCATGTCTGGCGAGTGCTATCCCGATAGCCTGATTGGCACCATTCCCAACCTCTATTACTACGCGGCCAACAACCCCTCGGAGGCAACGATCGCCAAGCGCCGCAGCTATGCGGAAACCATTAGCTATCTGACCCCTCCCGCCGAAAATGCCGGGCTGTACAAGGGGCTGAAGGAACTGAGCGAACTCATTGGCTCCTACCAAACCCTGAAGGATTCGGGGCGCGGGGTGCAGATTGTGGACACCATTATGGACAAGGCCCGCATCTGTAACCTGGATAAGGATGTGGCATTGCCGGAGTGCAACGCCGCTGACCTCAGCCAGGATGAGCGCGATAGCATTGTGGGCAAGGTCTACATCAAGCTGATGGAGATTGAGTCTCGCCTGCTGCCCTGTGGTCTGCATGTGATTGGTAAGCCGCCCACTGCGGAAGAGGCGATCGCCACGCTGGTCAACATCGCCGGATTGGATCGCGAAGAAGACGGCATCATCAGCCTGCAGCGCATTATTGCCAACAGCATTGGCCGCAACCTGGAGGAGATTTACCAAAATAGCGATCGCGGCGTTTTGGGCGATGTGGATCTGTTGAACACCATCAACATGGCCACTCGTGCTGCGGTGAGCGCCACGGTTCATTCCCAAATTGATGCCGAGGGCCGCGTGTCCCGTACCTCGTTGCTGGGCAATCTGTTCAACTTTGGCAACAACGGTAAAAAAGAACCCTGGGTTGAATCCCTGCACGAGTCGGGCTTCCCCAATGTGGATACCGAAGTGCTGAAGCCGCTGTTTGAATACCTCCAGTTCTGCCTCAAGCAGGTGGTGGCGGATAACGAACTGGGCGCACTGTTGACTGCATTGGAAGGGCAATACATTACCCCTGGCCCTGGCGGCGACCCTATCCGCAACCCTGATGTACTGCCCACCGGCAAGAACATCCACGCGCTGGATCCCCAATCCATTCCCACGGCGGCGGCGGTCAAGTCAGCCAAAGTGGTGGTGGATCGCCTGATTGCCCGCCAAGCGGCAGACAATGGTGGAGCCTACCCCGAAACGATCGCTTGTGTGCTGTGGGGAACCGACAACATCAAGACCTACGGCGAATCGTTGGCCCAAATTCTGTGGATGGTCGGTGTCAAGCCTCTGCCCGACTCGCTGGGTCGAGTCAACAAGCTGGAGCTGATTCCGTTGGAAGAGCTGGGTCGTCCCCGCATTGACGTAGTGGTGAACTGCTCGGGCGTATTCCGTGACCTGTTCATTAACCAAATGGCCCTGCTCGATCGCGCGGTCAAAATGGCGGCTGAAGCCGATGAGCCTGTGGAAATGAACTTCGTGCGCAAGCACGCCGTGCAGCAAGCGGAAGAGTTGGGCCTCAGCATTCGTCAAGCTGCGACTCGCGTGTTCTCTAATGCATCGGGTTCCTACTCCAGCAACATTAACCTGGCGGTGGAAAACGGCACCTGGGAAAACGAAGAGGAACTGCAAAACATGTACCTCGCGCGCAAGGGCTTTGCCTTCTCGTCCGATAATCCGGGCGTGATGGAGCAAAACGAAGACCTGTTCCGCGCCAGCCTGAAGACAGCAGACGTGACCTTCCAGAACCTAGATTCGTCGGAAATTTCGCTCACAGACGTGTCGCACTACTACGACTCTGACCCAACCAAGATCGTGTCGCGCCTGCGGGATGACGGCAAAAAGCCCGCCTCCTTTATGGCAGACACCACTACGGCCAACGCGCAGATCCGCACGCTCTCGGAAACGGTGCGGTTAGATGCCCGCACCAAGATGCTGAATCCCAAGTGGTATGAGGGCATGCTGAGCCACGGCTATGAAGGCGTGCGCGAGCTGTCAAAGCGGTTGGTGAACACCATGGGCTGGTCGGCCACGGCAGATGCGGTGGACAACTGGGTTTACGAAGACACCAATACCACCTTCTTTAAGGATGAGGAGATGTGTAAGCGGTTGATGGATCTCAACCCCAACTCCTTCCGCAAGATGGTGACCACCCTGCTTGAAGCGAATGGTCGCGGCTACTGGGAAACCAGCGAAGACAACCTCGATCGCCTGCGTGAGCTGTACCAGGAAGTGGAAGACCGTATCGAAGGGATTGAATAACGTTTGTGTGGCTAGGCTAGCCCTAGCCGTTCACTAAAAGATCCCATGGCAAAAGCCCGCACTATGGTGCGGGCTTTTCTGCGTGACTGGAGGCTGCTTGCGATCGCATCAAGCGCAAGTCACGCCCAGACCCGGCAAATCATTAGGCTTGAGATACCCATCAACCATCGTTGCCCCAACGAACGGATCGTCGATAAGGTTGAGGTGACTATCGAGATCGAGATGGGTGGCGAAGGGGGCGAGGTGACTGGCGGCAGTGTTGGAAAGGGCACTGTCGGAGTAGCAACCAAACATGAGTTGCAAGCCGTAGGTTTGAGCAGTATGAATCATGCGCAGGGCTTCGCTCAGTCCGCCCGATTTCATCAGCTTGATGTTGATGCCGTGGACGCGATCGCTCAATCCTGGAATGTCTCGACGATCGAAGCAGCTTTCGTCCGCAAATAACGGTAGGGGCGATCGCTCGTATAGCGGCAACAAATCCGCTTCCTGGCCCTGGGGCAACGGTTGCTCCAGATAGGTAACCCCACGATCCGCTAACCATTGGCTCATGGCGATCGCTCCCTCCAGCGACCAGCCCCCATTGGCATCCACGCTCACCTTGGTCCCGGACGGCACCTTTTCCATCACCGCCTCAAACATGAGCTGATCCGCTTCTAGCCCCGTTGGACTTCCCAGCTTAATTTTGACGGCCTTGACGGTGGTAACCTCCAGCCATTGCACCAGTCGATGCTGTGCAGCTTCGGGCGTGTTGATGCCAATCGTGACGGACGTTGGCCCAATGCGGCTGAGGTCGAGTCCCCATAATTTCCACAAGGGAACCCCAAAGGCTTTGCCGAGCCAGTCATGCAGCGCCAGGTCAATTGCGGTGCAAGCAGCGGAAGGCAATTTGGCCTGCGCACACAGCTCCTCAATTTTCTGGCGATTGAACGGGGTGAAAGATTGAAGTTGGGGCGCGATCGCACTCAGGGATTGGGCGATCGCCTCGGTTGTTTGCGGGACACCGCGTACCGAAAAGGGCGAGGCTTCTCCCCACCCCTCAATGCCATCATGCTCCAGAACCAGCCACAGATTGGTGGTTTCGGCGGTGGTGCCTCGGCTAATCGTGAGCGGCACCCGCTTGTGAACCGTGAACGGCTCCACCCGAATTTGCATGGTTTATCCCAATTCTGCATGAACCGTTGACGTAACTAAGCGGCTCCCACCATGGCTTGCAGCACGCTTTCAAACAATCGGAACCCGTCGGTGTTGCCCAGCATGGGGTCAGAGGCGCGCTCGGGGTGGGGCATCATGCCCAGCACATTGCCGCGCTCGTTGCAGACTCCGGCAATGTTGTTGAGGGAGCCATTGGGGTTGCTGTCGGGCGTGGTTTCGCCGTTGGTATCACAATAGCGGAACACCACTTGCTGATTGTCTTCCAATGCTTTAAGGGTGTCAGCATCGGCAAAGTAGCAGCCTTCGCCATGGGCAATGGGAATGGTGACCACTTCCTGGGGCTGGTACTTTTGAGTCCAGGGCAAATTCGTTCGCTCGACACGCAGGGGCACGCGATCGCACACAAAGTGCAGGTCTCGATTCCGTACCAGCGCACCGGGCAGCAGTCCTGCCTCGGTCAATACCTGGAAGCCATTGCAAATGCCCAGAACTAAACCGCCCTTCTCAGCATGTTCAATGGTGGAGCGCATGGCTGGAGAAAACCGAGCGATCGCCCCACAGCGCAAATAATCCCCATAGCTAAACCCACCGGGCACAATAATCACATCCAATCCCGACAGGTCGCTGTCTTCGTGCCACACCATGCGGGTGGGCTGGCCCAACAAATCGCGCGCCACCATTGCCGCATCGCGATCGCAATTGGAGCCCGGAAACACAATGACACCAAAGTTCATACGTTTAAGTGAAGAGAGTAAGGGAAACGGGTAGCCCAATCCTAACGAAACTCAAGGCGAAGCGAAACTTAAGGTGAACAGTAGACCTGACCCTGGCCCGTACGTGTTCTTCTAACGGTTGGCCTTTAAACCTTGGCTTCAGCAGGAGCTTCAGCAGGGCTCAGTTCCACTCGGTAGTTTTCAATCACAGGATTTGCCAAAAGCTGATCACACATATGGTCAAGCTGCTGACGTGCTGCGGCCTCATCGTCGGCCATTAACTTGACTTCGACATACTTGCCAATGCGCACCTGTTCAACGTTGTCATATCCCATGTGGCGCAACCCCGACTGTACGGCAACCCCAGCAGGGTCGAGTACCGAAGGACGCAGCGTTACAAAAATTTTGGCCTGATACGTTTGACTCACCGACTTTAACCAGCAGCAACGAATCTCATTCTATAGCAATCCCCGATCCCGTTGATTTACCAGTCTCAAAACCCGCAAATGACAACGGTATGATGAAATTGGATCTCCTAGCCATGCATGTTTGCAATCAAGGGCGATCGCCCTTTAGCCCCAATGGCTGTTAAGGCTGCTTTGAGAGAGGGCACTTGCTCAAAAAAACCTTCAAGAGTCGTCAGATGTGGGGGATTCATCAACCTCTAGCCTGACAGACAACTGGATTGTTGTAGATGTAGGCGATCGCAGCACTCCTCCCAAATGCCCTCCCGCATGTATGTGCTCCTCTGCCTAAGCTGAACCCAGCACACCCGTGACCTAACCTTATGAACGTACGCCGAACCCGCAATCAAGCAAGGATTTTAGAGTTGCTAAAAGCCACGAACCGCGCCTTTTCAGCTCAAGAAATCTATCTTGAATTGCGAAACCTCGGACAAACCATTGGCCTTGCCACCGTATATCGAGCCCTGGAGTCTCTCAAAATTGAGGGTGTGGTTCAGGTGCGAACCCTGGCTAGCGGCGAATCGCTCTATAGCTCCATGCAGGAAGATCGCCACCACCTGACTTGCGTACAGTGTGGAGACTCGATTGCCATCAGCGAATGCCCCGTCCACCAGCTAGAAGAAGAACTCAACCGTTCTTACCGATTCAAAATTTATTACCATATGCTGGAATTTTTTGGGCTGTGCACCCGTTGCCAAATGGCCAATACCCAATCTGAGTCATAAGTCATCCGCTACAGGGCGCGATTCAAATCCAACAATTTCTAGACTTACGTATTGGTGTCGTGGGGGGGGGGGGGGGGGGGGG